>JAJZFK010000365.1 GCA_021805405.1 bacterium | reverse complement strand
CCGCCTACCTGTCATAAGACGTTAGCTATTAGCACGCTGCATCAACGTGCTCACCCAAGACTGTGATAAAAGTGGACAGGCTGATAGCGCTAGATCATCTGTGTTGACTGTGGGCCGCGCGTACATAATGGCATTCGCCGAGGAGATCGTCAAATGGGGAAATTTCCGTTCAATCAATTCTAACAAACTGCCTGTGGCAACCTTTCCCGGCTGAATTACACGGTAATACCACCCTGTTCGACTAGTTTGGGTCATCTTGCCAATAAGGCCCGTCGCGTTCAGGAGAGGCTCCTGTTTCCAACACGGTTGACGAGGTTGTGATACCTGTACAATCGCATCTCCAACCTTATAGATATCCCCGATACACACTTGAGATTCATCACAATTACCTACCGTAAAGTTTTCACCAAACGCTGCAGTCGGCAGGTGTTCGCGCTGCAAGTCCACCAACCAATGGGCGTAGTGAGCATAAGCATAGGCCATCACGGCCTTATCCCTGCCGCCATGGTTAATCGCATCTGCCTGTCCGTCGCCCACAAGGTTGAACTCGGTGAGCATCAGTGGTGATTGAGCGGTCTCCTTGATTATTCCGGAATACCAGCGCTGGTCACCCGAACTTCCAGGCAAACCACTCTCGTGCCACCTGGGCTTACCTACCTGCAGGCTGACAATCTGCAGTGTTGCACCTTGCACTAAGTTATCCACAATCCACGCCTCCGGTGTAAAGTACCGAGACCGCAAACTAATTTAACATGGCGTAGGAAGTGACAGGTTAGGTAACCCACAAACGACGCGCAAGCTACACTAAATGAGATGACCGTAGTGTCTCCACTTCCTGACATTCACCCTAAGCAGCTTCAAATGTCATCAGGCGCTCAATGTATTTCCCTAGTATGTCGCACTCGATATTGACCTTGCTGCCCACCCCTTTGACTCCTAGATTTGTCACCAGTAGAGTATGGGGAATTATCCAGGCCGCAAAACCTGTTTTCTCCACGCGGGCAACGGTAAGGCTGATGCCATCTACTGCAACGGAACCCTTGGCGACGAGATATTTGCGCAGTGAGGGATCGACTTCTACAGAATAAACCATCGCGTTATCCTCTGGCGTAACTGAAAGGATCGTGCCCACACCATCAATGTGGCCTTGTACAAAGTGGCCGCCCATTCTGGCTGATACTGCTACAGGGCGCTCAATGTTCACATTTACCCCCTGGCTCAACAATCCCAGATTGGTCATACGCATGGTCTCGGGTACCGCATCGAACGTGAGCGCTCCCCCATTGATATTGACAACTGTAAGGCAGCATCCATTCACTGCAATGCTATCGCCAATACCTGACTCCTTTGCGATCGAATCGCATTCAACTGTAAGCCTTGCAGATTTCTCTCCTAGTTCAATGGCTTTTACCTGGCCCATGGCTTCCACAATTCCTGTGAACATATTTGTATCCCTATCTATTGATCATTGGCAACTTCCTAAATTGTACCCACCATCGTGCACTACCCAAGCGCGTTAAAACCGGATTTGTCTAACATTTCCCTAGTGCTGCCCTAAGTTCGACATCAAAATCTGCTGTCGATATGTTGAATTCATCGGCTCATACTATCGACTCCTGGTAGGGCATTGTTTCATTTCATCAGCCCCGGCAAGGAGTATTTAAAGTTCTGTAATAATTCGCTAAGTTTCCGTTTCTGGCACTACAGTGGCAAAGCCCGATACTATGGGATAAGCACTGGTATAACGTGGTACACTTATATACTTACACCGTCAAGATTTAGTAGCTATCAGCAACTCGTTTTACCGGTTATTCGCCGGTGTTACAGGTGACAAGCAGTTATGCCTCCAGCTCTACCCGATGCCAATGATGACATGCAACAGCGCGCCGAAGCCGCGTTTCGGGACGCTGAGCACGGTTTGCAGCGCATTCTAGCGCGCCTTAACGTTTATAGACCTAATGCGGATAAAGACCTCGTTGAACGTGCCTACCGATTCGCTTTCGACAAGCATCATGCTCAGCGCAGACGAAGTGGTGACCCCTATATCGTCCATCCTGTGGAGGTAACAGAGATCCTCGCAGATCTGGAGATGGATGAGCAGACCATAGCAGCTGGCTTTCTACACGATACTGTAGAGGACTGCGGAGTAACCGTTGAGGAGATAGCCTCGCAGTTTGGTTCCGAAGTCGCCATGCTCGTGGATGGCGTTACCAAGTTGCAGAATATCGGCATCGACGAGGGCAAGGAACTGCCAGACGACGCCGTTGAGGTTGAACACCAAGCAACTATTCAACGACGGAAGCGCCAGGCAGAAATACAGAAAAACGCAGCCAACCTCCGCAAGATCTTCCTTGCAATGGCACGCGACCTTCGGGTAATCGTCGTAAAACTTGCAGATCGTCTGCACAACATGCGGACGCTGAGTGCCCTTCCACCCCATCGCCAGATGCGAATTGCCTCGGAGACTCTGCAGATCTTTGCTCCAATGGCACACCGCCTCGGAATATGGCAGCTGAAGTGGCAGTTGGAAGACCTGGCGTTTAAATACGTTGAGCCCGAGGCATTTCAGGAAATTACTGCAATGGTCGCCCGCAACAGCGAAGAGCGGCAAGCCGAGGTTGACGAGGCGATTAGCGTATTGCAGCAGCGATTGAAGGATGACGGAATTGTTGCACAGGTTAAGGGCCGGCCAAAACACCTGTACAGTATTTACAACAAAATGCGTCAGCAAGGTCTTGACTTTACAGACCTGTATGACCTTACGGCTTTAAGGGTAATAGTGCCCACCCGAAGCGAGTGCTACCAGTGCCTGGGTATCGTGAGTGCCCTGTGGTCGCCCATACCAAATATGTTCACAGATTATATTGCCCAGGCGAAATCCAACATGTATCAGTCGCTGCACATCAAAGTGCTTGGGCCGCAAGGTACACCCCTCGAGGTACAGATACGTACCTGGGAGATGCACCGTACAGCTGAGTTTGGCGTTGCCGCCCACTGGCAATATAAGGAGGGCGGCAAAACTAGTGACCAGTTTGAACGCAGGCTATCATTCTTGCGCCAGCAGCTATTCGATTGGCAGGCCGATAGTCGCGATCACAACGAGTTCATGCGTAATGTTACCGAGGACCTGTTTACAGATCAAGTTGTAGTTTTTACCCCAAAGGGAGATGTGATCGATCTTCCCATGGGCAGCGGGCCAATAGACTTTGCGTATCGCGTACACAGCGAAGTGGGCGACCACTGCGTAGGCGCGAAAGTAAACGCGCGTATGGTGACATTGGCTTATCAGTTTAATAATGGCGATGTTGTACAGATACTTACCAGGCCAAACGCTAACCCTAGCAGAGACTGGCTCGCACTTGCAAAAACCTCACACGCCCGAAGCAAAATAAAGGGCTACTTCAAACGGCTTCACCAGGTTGAAAATGTTCAACGCGGACGCGACCTTTTAGAGAAAGAACTCGCTCACCAACTTGAACGAGAACCCAAAGCATGGGGAGACAACCCGCGCGACCTGTTGAAAGACGAGATCCTTAAATCCGTTTCCCCCTTCTTCAATATGCCAGGCGAACTGGAATTGCTCGCTTCAATAGGTTACGGTGCCCTTGCGGCTCTCACGGTACTTAACCGGCTTAAACCAGTGCCAGAGGTTGACAAAGGAATTCAGATTGGCGGCAAGCGAGCAGATGATAGAAAACTAAAGGTCACTGCAGGCTCTATAGATACGGACAATGTTCTTTTTAGGAGATCACGATGCTGCCTGCCTATACCCGGGGACGACGTCGTGGGTTATGTAACGCGCGGAAGGGGTATGGCGCTGCATCGCCGTGAATGTCCCAACGCGAGGCACTACCTTAAAAACGAGATAGACCGTTGTGTCCCGGTTGAATACGTCGGCAACGAAGGGCAAGTCTATCAGGTATATCTCACTGTAATAACGATGGATAGAACTGGCCTTTTGGCAGACGTTGGCACTGTGTTTGGAGAGGCCAAAACCAATATCACGGCAGTAAAAACACAGTCGCACCGTGATAGAACTGCAACCTTCGAGCTTGCCATTGAGGTGAAGAATACAGATCACCTGGATGAAATTATTCAAAAGGTATACAGCCTCGGGGACATCCTTGATGTTTACCGCGCCAGCGGTGACCGCGAGGACTCCAAGCCCAAATAAGTTGCCGTTTACTGAAAGAGCAGGTGGAGATTCTGCCTGTGAGTCTATTGGTGCGAGTAGTAGCTCTCCTTACTGCAGCCTGTTAACAGAACGTCCTATGCATGTATAGGAACTCCGCCACCTGTTGCAGGAGCGGTAGTTGCATCCTGAAAGGAACGACGTCATTGGCCAACAAAGACGATAACCAGGTCACCCACATACCATTGTGCGGAGTCGATATAGAACAGGCCGCAACGTTCCCTAAAACGGAAGACTATGTTGAGCACCAGTTCTACCGTGATCATTTTACTCGCGATGAAATTGACTACTGTAGCGCGCAGTTTGAACCTCGTCTCCATTTCGCTGTGCGTTGGTGCGCAAAAGAAGCTGTTAGAAAATGCCTACCGGCGCTCATGAATATCGATAACACAAAACTGGAGGTGAGGAAAAGGCATGATGGTGCACCCTTCCTGGTCATACAAACCTCGACCGGTACTCGCGATCTACCGGTTTCATTAAGTCTTTCCCATTCCGGTGGAATGGCCATTGCAATGGTTACTGCGCATCCATCCTCCCTAACATCCATGTTGCTCTAGCGCGGGTTCGCTTGTAAAGGTATCGTAATCGCGATTGTTAAAAGTTTCATTATTGATCAGAATCTAGAGCCGGCAAGCAATTCATGGATTCGCACAATTTTCAGGCAGGAACAACGCCACGTAAAGGCGAAATGCAGGGCGACCATATGTGTTTCCACAACACATTGAAGGGAGCCTAACCATTGACACTACAACCAGCGAAAACAATGGGCGATACCGACTGGTTTGTTCATGACAGATTTGGAATGTTCATTCACTGGGGATTATATGCGTTGCCGGCACGCCACGAGTGGGTAAAGAGTGTGGAGCGCATTGATACCGAAACCTACGACAAGTATTTCAAACACTTTGACCCAGACCTGTACGACCCAGACCTCTGGGCATCGGCAGCGTCCGAAGCAGGCATGAAATACTTTGTAGTTACTACAAAGCATCATGAAGGATTCACTCTGTTCGATTCTGCGCTCACCGATTATAAAGCACCCAATACCCCGGCAGGCCGCGACCTGCTGAAGCCTATGGTTGAGGGTTTCAGGAATCACAACTTGCGCGTGGGATTCTACCACTCACTACTTGACTGGCACCATCCTCATTACACGTTAGATACCCATCACCCCATGCGCGACAATGCAGAGTACGGTGCCAAAGATGCTGAGAAAGACGTGCGCAAGTATGCGGAATACCTGCATGGCCAGACGCGTGAACTACTCACAAATTACGGCAAGGTCGACATTTTATGGTACGACTTTTCGGTGGGCCGTACCGAGAAATTTGCCGGTAAGGGCCGGGATGTATGGCAGAGTGAGCAGCTTATACAGCTAATCCGATCTCTTCAACCGCATATTATACTGAATGACAGGCTAGAGATTGACCAGGATGTCAAGACACCGGAGCAATACCAACCTCGTGAATGGGTGCATGTTGATGGTAAACCAGTGGTTTGGGAAGCATGTCAGACGTTTAGCGGATCCTGGGGCTACCACCGCGATGAGAGCAGCTGGAAATCGGTAACAATGCTTTTGCAGATGCTGGTAGACAGCGTGAGCAAAGGCGGAAACCTGCTGCTAAACGTCGGACCAACAGGTCGAGGTGAATTTGACCAACGTGCACTTGCGAGGCTGAAGGGGATGGGCCGCTGGATGCGCCTACACAGCCGCTCTATATACGGCTGCACACAGGCACCAGCTGAATTCTCAACCCCGCAGGACTGCAGGCTCACGTACAACCCGAAGACAAACCGCATTTACGTCCATGTTTTCGCATGGCCATTCCGCCACCTGCACCTGGATGGTTTCGGCGGTCGCGTGGAATATGCGCAGCTACTTAATGACGCCTCCGAGGTTAGAATGCTTGAGCGTATTCCCGAGGAGTCGTATGGTCAGATGAAGCCGGCAGAGAAGACCAAGTCCCTCCTTACGCTGGAGCTTCCAATTCAGCAGCCGGATGAGGATGTCTCGGTAGTTGAGCTTTTCCTGAAGTAA
>JAJZFK010000410.1 GCA_021805405.1 bacterium | reverse complement strand
GGACATGCGGTATAAACTGCGCAGGAAGATTGGCACCTGCAAGGGCGACGTGGGCGGGAAGCAGTAACAAAACTGCGAGAATCATCCACCGTCGAGGCTTTAACATCTTAAGCGGCCGGCCGGGCTATATGGTGAAGCTGGCCGTCTTCCATGTGGTAGATGTTATCGGCTCCGGCCAACATGGCTTCATCATGGGTGACTACAATGATGAGTCCCTCGTCTCGATAACTCTTTAGCAGTTCCATAACCGCCAGTCCATTAGTACGGTCGAGAGCAGCGGTGGGTTCGTCGGCAAAAATTACACGGGGTCGGTTTATCATAGCCCGTGCAACCGCAATCCTCTGCTTTTCGCCGCCGGAAAGGTGAGCTGGTGCCCGCTCGGCGAGTTGTAGTATCGATAACTTCGACATAATCTCGTCGGCTGCAGTGTTGGCACCACTCTGCTGGTTGACTGCAGTAAGCATATTCTCGCGGGCAGTGAGGTAGTTTAGGAGAAATGGCTGCTGAAAGACGAATCCGAATTCATTCCTGCGAAGCATAGCCAGATCGCGGTTAGTCATGGTAGAAATGCAGCGGTTGTCGTAGTACACGCTGCCTTCGGTTGGCTGCTTCAAACCGCTCATGAGGTAAAGGAGAGAGCTTTTGCCAGACCCTGACGGCCCCATTATTCCGAAAAAGCCCGTTGCGGGCACCTCGATAGAGATGCTGCGTACAGCATAGGTAAGGGTATCGCCGTCGCCGTAGCGAAGGCTAATTCTATCTGTACGCAGCAACATCAGGTCAGTAAATGGCCTGTTCCGTCTCTTTGTCAAAGAGATGCGATTTCTCAAGGTCTAGAATGACTTTGATACTGTCGCCAATTTTTGCCGTAGACGCGCTGTCGATGATACCAATAAGGTTGACATCCCCAGATTTAAGGTACATAACAACGTCGCTGCCTAGGGGCTCTACTACGTCTACATCTACCGCAATGGTGTTGGTGACAGTTGAAGTTATGAGACCCGGAAGCGTACTATCATAAATATCTTCTGGCCGAATACCAAAGAGGCACGACTTGCCAACATGCGCACTCGCGGCTTGGGAACGCGAGGGTGGAAGAGTGACCTTGAAACTACCGGCATCAATCACTACATCCGATCCTACGCTGGTCACGTTTACGGTGATAAAGTTCATGGCGGGTGAACCGATGAACCCTGCCACAAACAGGTTGGCAGGATGATGATACAGATTGAGTGGTGTATCGCATTGCTGTATAATACCGTTGGACATAACAGCGATGCGATCTCCCATTGTCATTGCTTCCACCTGATCGTGCGTGACGTAAACCGTGGTGATGCCGAGGCGGCGATGAAGCTTGATCAGTTCTGCGCGGGTCTGTACGCGGAGCTTCGCGTCCAGGTTGCTAAGCGGTTCATCCATCAGGAAGACCTTTGGTTCGCGTACAATTGCGCGCCCTAGCGCTACGCGCTGCCTTTGGCCGCCGGAAAGCTCCTTGGGCTTACGTTGCAGCAGAGGTCGTAGGCCGAGCATGTCTGCGGCTTCCTGCACCCTGCGGTCGATCTGGTCGTTTGTGAAAGCACGTTTCTGGTTGAGTAGCGGAACGCTGGAACCGGTAGGTACTTTCTTGAGGCGCAATCCGAAGCTCATGTTCTCATAGACGCTCATATGAGGATAGAGCGCGTAGTTCTGAAATACCATGGCGATGTCACGGTCGGCAGGAGAAACATCGTTTACAACCCTATCGCCTATCCAGATTTCACCGCTTGTAGACTCCTCCAAACCTGCAATCATGCGAAGAGCGGTGGTTTTGCCACATCCAGACGGGCCCACCAGTACCATAAATTCCTTGTCGCGAATTTCGAGATTGATATTGTTGACGGCATTGACCTTGTTAAAGGTCTTGCAAAGACTCTTAAGGACCACACTGGCCATTGGCTGGCACTCTCCTGTACGACATACGCTTGGCTGCCGCATGTACTAAAGTATAAAGCCATTATAGAAAAAGCAGGGTACATGTGTCAAGTTCAAGGCTTTAATTTGTTTCGTGGAAGGCAAATTGAGTAATATTGGCATGATTAAACAGATTTCTAACCCTGCATCTGTACGAATATTGTGCTTCCCAGGCAATAGTAACGTAGCTGCCGAGTCTATTTGAGAGCGTGCAGGTGTCCTGGCCGTAAGAGCGCGCTATAATGTTAAAGATGGCCGATATATTATTATTATTTACCAGTGGCACTCTGAGCGAAAGAAGCATTGGTAGCATGTTCGCTTAAATCGACCAGTTTGAGGAGCACAAAGTGTAAATGGATAGCCATGACCATACTCGCCTGCATGTATCAGGAACGCCTTACAGCACGGGATTGCTAGGTGTCATGGTGTCTCGAATAACCTCGGCAGAGAATGCAGGCGATGCGCTGTGCAGTGTCGTTAACGTACTAAAATCACAATTTGATGTGCGCGCCGCTTCGCTTACTGTGGCTTCGCTTAAGAGTTCTGCAATAACCTGCGGCGACCACGATCTATTGGGAGATGATAACCTTGAAGAACGTGGGCTGGCGCTATTACAATGCTCCACGGGGATGGGGACGGCTTTCGAGGCGCACCTCGATGTGGTTGTAACCGCTAACAGTTCGCTTCCGCTAGACGAACTGTCAGCCATTACGGCAATGCTTGGGTATGCTGCATCGCTTGAAATCCTTAATGGGCGTGCTGAAAAGGCCGATGCGCTCACGAAGCAGAGAATAAGCGAAATGGCTGCGGTTTACGAACTAGGGCGTGAAGTCGCGCCAGCCGATACAGGCAAGCTATTGCGAGACATCACTAACAGAACAGCCGTTCTCATGGAGGCTGCTGTATGCTCGGTTCTTTTAGTCGACAAGCAATCTGGCCACCTTCTGCTAGCGGCGAATCACGGTCTACCGGATGACGTTCCGCAGCAATTGCAACGAGTAAGCGAAGGAGTTGCGGGTGTCGTTACTCAAACTCGCCAGCCGATACTTATCGACCCTTCTCACCCGGACCCAAGGCTTAGCCATATCGAAATTAGCGCCGACAAAGGGCCAGCCATAGTCGTGCCAATGAAAGACCAACTGGGTGAAGTCATTGGCGTGCTCGCAATAAGGCGTGCAACCCCAGGTGCCACATTTTCGCACGAGGATATGCAGCTCATCTCGGTTTTTGCATCGCAGGCGGCGCTTGCTATTCTAAACGCACGGCTATATGGAGACCTTGAGCGTAGAGCCGCCGAGCTTGAGACTCTGTCAAACCTTTCCCGGGCCCTCATACAAAACACCGACCTTGACCTGCTGTTGGGCAATGTAGTTGAGGAGGTGTGTAGAACGGCAGGATTCAAGCGGTGCGGTGTCCTGATGCTCGAAAGGGCCAGGCCAGTCTACGTTCCCAGAAAGTGGGCGGGGTACGGATCGGGTTTCCAACGGTTGCGCGCCAGGGGAAGTGATGATCCACTAGGGCTAGTGGCTGCCACTTCGACCGCGCAGCTATTTGACTGCAGAACAGACTCTAACCGTCCATTTAACACGAAGCTTAACCTGAGGATCCGAGGTCTGGCCAGGTCTTTAGGAGTGGAGACATTCTGTGTTGCGCCAATTCTTGATACCGAAGCAAAGTGTGTGGGAATAATCCTGGCAGATAACCGCTCATCGCCGGACCCAATTAGTGCAGAACAGTTCAGCCTGTTGAGCGGGTTTGCAGGGCAGGTTGGAGTCGCTGTAGAAAACTCCAGGCTTTATTATGAGATGCAAAATGCCTTGGAGACCACCAAGCGAGTACGGCTCTATACCGATAAAGTGCTGCATTCGGTAGGCGTCGCAATTTTGAGCACTGACTCGGAGGGAAAAGTCATCCGATGGAATCCCGCGGCCGAGCAGACGTTGCACCTGAGTGGTGGAATGTTTCACGAAGCGCTGATAGAGAACATCGTTGGGAAGTTAGACATTTGGCCGGAAGAGCGAATGCAAGTGCTTAAAATACTGGAGCAGGTAAAGCGTACGGGTGTAGGTCTTCCTCGAACGCGCCTTACGCTTCACACAACCAGCGGTGAGGTAAATATTGCGTTGTTCGTAACGCCTTTGCCCACAAGCTCCATTGAAAAGCCGGGGTTGGTCATTATTGTTGAGGACCTAACTCAGGAGACCAGATTGCAGTCTGAACTGGAGAAGATGCAGCGCCTTGCAGATATTGGCCAATTTGCCGCGAGAATGGCCCACGAAACAAGGAATGCACTATCACCTATGCGGGCGGCGGCGCAGCTTATCAAACGAGACCAGGAGGCTATGCATGTAAGCGCCGACTGGCCAGACATCATCATTGATGAGGTAGACAACCTAGCCAGGCTGACAGGCGAGATTCTTGATTTTGCCCGACCGGGTACCCTTGATCTTCATCATTTTGACATAAATAGCCAACTTCAAACTTCGATTTCCAAGTTGTCGGAGTTGTTCCTTGAGAACCAGATTATCGTGGAATGGAATCTGGGGGATAGCTTACCGCTGATATATGCCGATGAGAGCCAAATCGCTCAAGTCGTTCGTAATCTCGTAATGAACGCTGTGCAAGCCATGCCGCGCGGTGGACGGCTATCTGTTACGACTGGATATGACGTGCGCACGGAATGTGTCTATTTTGAGATTCAGGATGAGGGCCACGGAATCGCGCCCGTAGATGCTGAGCGTATTTTTAAGCCGTTTGTAACTACTCGCACGAAAGGTACAGGCCTGGGCCTGCCCATCGTTCAAAAAGTAATTGATCAACATGGCGGACGAATTGTGCTAGACAGCAGGCAAAACGTTGGCACGATGTTTAGGGTACTTCTACCACTTCAACCATCGCACGACTATGGACTCACACTTGGGGCAGACCACAGGGTCTCCGTTGGGAATGAAGAGGGTTTACCTGATAGGTAACTGCATTAGGAGGGAGCCGGAACTGCATGAGTGCTGCTGATATTAAAATACTTGTGGTAGACGATGAGCCCAATATCCGAAGGGTTTTGGAGGCTGCATTTGTGCGTGATGGGTACAGCGTTGCCACTGCAGATTGCGGGCGTAAGGCCGTTGAATACGCAAATTCCAACCCCGTTAATATTCTTGTTACCGACCTGATTTTACCGGATTTTAGCGGAGTTGACGTTCTGAAGCAACTGAAGCAGATTCACCCAGAGTGCACGGCAATCGTAGTAACCGCATACGGCACCATTCGGTCGGCAGTGGAAGCTACTCAGTCCGGTGCATTCGATTATATACAGAAACCGTTTGACCTCGATGAGGTAAGGCAACTGGTGAAGAAGGCTGTTGATTTTGGCCGATCGACTTCAACTGCGTCGAAATCTAAGCGGGCGCGGGGCGGAAATCCGCAGACGGGTGCGATGAAGTGCTCGAGCCCTGCCATGAAGGAAGTATACGATATTGTAGAGCGGGTTGCCGATACTGGTGCAACAGTCCTCATTCAGGGCGAGAGCGGTACCGGGAAGGAGTTGGTTGCCCGGTCACTTCACTCGCTTAGCCGCCGATCCGACAAGCCATTTGTTCCAATATCGTGTGCCGCGCTATCTGAAACACTGCTGGAGAGCGAATTATTCGGTCATGAAAAGAACGCGTTTACAGGTGCAGTTAACACGAGAGTTGGCCGGTTTGAACTTGCTAACAGCGGAACTCTGTTTCTAGACGAAATTGGTGACATCACGCTCCACATGCAGGTTAAGTTACTGCGCGTTATTCAGGAAATGGAATTCGAACGTGTTGGTGGCAATAGGCCCATCAAGGTGGATGTAAGGCTCGTCGCGGCTACCAACCAGCATCTTGGTAAAGCGATAGAGGAAGGCAAATTTAGATCAGATCTGTACTACAGGCTGAACATTGTAGAGATTGTTGTTCCTCCCCTACGCCAACGTAAGGAGGATATACTTCCCCTGGCAGAGGGGTTTCTACAGCGATTTGCCGCACGAAACAATCGGCATATAACGGCATTTGCTACAGATGTGCAGGAAACATTTCTTCGGTACTCATGGCCAGGTAACGTACGTGAACTTGAGAATATTGTTGAAAGAACAGTCGTGCTTGCTGATGCTGATGCTGTGCAGGTTACCGCAAACCTTCTTCCGAATTCCCTTCGATTACCCTAGACGTTGTTCAATTCAAACTGATATAGTTGTTATTTATGCGGGTTGGCATGATATTTGCAACACCTCCACTAACAGGTCTGAAGCAGGCCTGAAGATCGATA
>JAJZFK010000221.1 GCA_021805405.1 bacterium | reverse complement strand
TTTCATACCCACCCTGCTGTGCAGGCAACAGAATCACTGCTTTACGAGAGAATTCCAAATGATCCCGCTATAGCCAAGCTTAAGCTCGACAAGGAGCTGGTGCCAAAACTGAAACCGGTTACCATAACCCGCGACAGTACCATCAGCACGCCAAACACCGCTTACCCAAGAACCCAGCTGTTGTCAAATGGCGCATACAGTGTCATGATTACGAACTCTGGGGGTGGTTACAGCCGTTGGAACGACCTTGATATATCTCGGTGGCGCGCAGACACCACGTGTGACGCATTTGGGTCATTCTGCTACGTTAGGGACCTTCATTCCGGCGCTGTATGGAGCACAACTTACCAGCCGACGCGAAAGACACCGCAGAGATTCACCTGCACATTCACCGCGGACAAGGCAGTCTTCACACGCCGCGACGAAGGAATTGAGATCTCGACAGAAGTAGCTGTTTCGCCAGAGGACAATGTAGAGGTACGTAGAATCACGCTGATAAACCGCTCACCGCGCGACCGCTACCTGGAGATTACAAGTTATCAGGAGGTAGCTCTCGCTACCCATAATGCAGACCGAGCGCATCCCGCTTTCAGCAAACTTTTCATTGAGATGGAATCTCGGCCAGAATTAGATGCATTAATTGCACATAGAAGGCCCCGGGCATCTACTGAACGGCAGTTCTGGGCGGTACATGCTACCGCAGATGACGCCAGCTTCGAGATGTTTGCCGAATACGAAACAGACAGGGAGCAGTTTATTGGCAGGTGCCAAACTCTGGCAAACCCATCCAGCATAGATCGGCCGCTAAGCAACTCACACGGCTATGTACTCGATCCAATCTTCAGCCTAAGACGGCGAGTAACTTTAAAACCGGGACAACGCGCAGAAATTTCATTTATGACTGGAGCTGCGGATTCCCGTGAGACCGTTATAGCACTTGCAGAGAAATACAACGACCTTACGGCGGTTCATAGAGCCTTTGAAATGGCTTGGACGTACGCACAACTGGAGATGCGCCACCTACGCATTATTCAGGATGAAGCCCACCTCATTCAACAGATCGCTGGGCACATGATATACCCTAGCCCCCTGCTGCGGCAGTCACCCGAAACGGTCATAGCCAACGAATATTCCCAATCACGTCTCTGGCCATACGGTATCTCCGGTGACCTTCCAGTTTGCGTACTCAGCATAGGGAGCGATGAGAAGCTTGATCTCGTTCGGCAGGTTCTCACCGCTCACAGCTACTGGCGAGCGCGAGGATTAAAGACCGATCTCGTCATTCTTAATGAGGAAGGTGCAACCTACGATCAACTGCTGCAGCGCAAACTGCAGAGCCTCGTAACTGCGCATGCCGATACCTCCGGTGTTACCGCAGGAGGCACTGCGGTAATTCAGCAGGTCTATCTTATGCCGCACGAAGACCGCGCTGTTATGCTAGGCGTCGCGCGGGTGGTACTCGTTGCAGCTCGAGGTGACCTTTCGCAACAACTCGCAATCCCGGCGCAAGTTGTTGCTCCTGCCGGCCCACTCATCATTGCTAAGCGATTGCCCGAAGAGGCATCCACAGAGCTGCCATTCATGGAGCTCTCATATTTCAATGGTACTGGCGGATTTACCCGTGACGGCCGCGAATATGCAATCTACCTATCACCAGATCTTGTTGCACCAATGCCCTGGATAAACGTGATTGCAAATCCGCTGTTTGGAACAACTATTTCGGAGGCAGGATCTGGTTTTTCCTGGTTTGAAAACAGCCAGACAAACCGGCTTACCCCTTGGTCGAACGATCCGGTTTGCGATGAAGTCGGCGAGGCAATTTACCTGCGCGATGACGATATGGATGTGGTGTGGACGCCAACACCGCTACCTATAAGGGAGCAGGATGCTTACAGGATACGACACGGGCAGGGCTACACGCTGATTGAGCATAACAGCCACGCTATTGAGCAGCAGCTAACCACGTTTGTACCGGTAAACGATGGCGGCGGTGCACCCGTAAAGTTGCAGGTTCTTCGGCTTACCAACTGCTCATCGCGACGGCGAAGGCTCACAATAACACATTACGCAGAACTCGTTCTTGGTTCTACGCGTGAAGAGTGCCAGATGCAGGTGAGAACAGAGTGGGTTAGTGCCCATGCAACGCTTCTTGCCCGAAATCCTTACCATGCCGATTATGGCGACAGGGTGACGTTTGCGGCGTGCAGCCAGCCAGTTACCTCCTACACGTGTGACCGCACAGCGTTCCTGGGGCGAAATGGTTCTAACGCAGCACCATTCGAACTGAGGAGAATCGCTTTAAGCCGTGCAACCGGCTCCCAGCTGGATCCCTGTTTTGCCTTGCAGTGCAGCGTAGAGATTGAACCTCAGCGGTCTATGGAAATAGTTTTTCTGCTAGGTCAGGCCGCCAACGCAGAGGAAGCGCACGAGCTGGTGGCCCGATATCGTGAGGTAAACGCCGCCCACGCATGTCTGGATGAGGTAAAGGCGTGGTGGGATAGCGCACTTTCCACTCTCGAGCTACAGACGCCGGACGAGGCGGCTAACTTGCTTCTCAATCGCTGGCTGTTATATCAGGCGCTAAGCTGCAGGCTTTGGGCACGTTCGGCATTCTACCAGTCTGGCGGTGCATTCGGGTTTAGAGATCAACTCCAGGATATCATGGCGCTGGTTTATACAAAACCGCATCTTGCACGCGAGCAGATTCTCAAATCTGCAGAGCGCCAATTTGAAGACGGCGATGTGCAGCACTGGTGGCTCCCACCTACGGGTATGGGTGTGAGAACCAGAATGTCAGATGACCTGTTGTGGCTTCCATTTGTGACCGCACAGTATGTGCGCGTTACGGGTGATACAAGCATATTAAGGCAACAGGTGCCGTTTATTACAAGCAAACCGATTGATGAAGGAGAACTCGAAATATTCAATACACCAGGGGTATCCCTCCTCAAGGCAGACCTCCTTGACCACTGTCGACGCGCTGTAAAGCGCGCCAATACCGCTGGTGCGCATGGACTACCGCTGATAGGAACTGGTGACTGGAACGACAGCCTTAGTCGCGTTGGCGTGGAGGGTAAGGGCGAAAGCGTGTGGCTGGCATGGTTTCTCGCACACGTCATGAACGATCTCGCTGAACTACTAACATATTCGTCTAATCTACCCGAAGCGCTTAGATGGCAGGAGGAAGCTGCAAGAGTGGCCGCGACAGTAGAAAAAGAAGCCTGGGATGGAGCGTGGTATCTGCGTGCTTTCTTTGATGACGGCATGGCTGTTGGATCTGCCGCCAGCCTGGAGGATCAAATCGATTCCTTGGCACAGTCATGGGCAGTCATATCGGGAATGGGTAGCACCGCTCGATATCAGCAGGCGATGAATTCAGCAGACAGCCGCCTCGTACGCACGGAAGAGAAGATAGTGCTGCTCTTTACCCCGCCATTCGATAAAACACCTTTAGATGCCGGGTACATCAAGGGTTACCCGCCCGGCGTACGTGAAAACGGCGGGCAATATACACATGGTAGTCTCTGGATGCCAATGGCGTTTGCGCGCATGGGTACCGGCAACCGCGCGGTTGAGCTTCTTAGTATGATGAACCCTATTGAACACTCGCGAAATCCGGAGGACGCCCAGCGGTACAAAGCCGAACCGTACGCTGTGTCAGCAGATATCTACAATCTAAAAGGGAGTGAGGGCCGTGCTGGCTGGTCGTGGTACACAGGAGCGGCCGCGTGGATGTACCGTATCTGGCTGGAGGAAGTGCTCGGCTTTGAAAAGCGGGGTGAAAAGCTGACCATTAGACCATCGATCCACGAACGCTGGAACGGTTTCACGATTAGTTATCGATACGGAAGCGCAAAGTATGAAATTGTTGTGGATAACAGCGGTCATCATTGCACTGGTGTTACACTTGTAGAGCTTGATGGTACGATTTGCCCTGGCGGTACCATCACGCTTTGCGACGACGGTCAACAGCACGCGGTAGCAATTGTGATGGGTTCCACGAGTATTGTTGAGCCATTACCGATTAAGGCGGGTAATAATGGTAGATCAACTATCTCCTAAGTAGCATTTCAGGGCGCGATCTAGATTTCGCGTCCTGCGTCGTTTTTTGCCGCCACCCCTAGGCACCTCACGCCCGTTTAACACAAACAGTCCTTAACCATGGGGCTTGACACGTATCGAGGGATGGGTCATAATAGATTGATTAGTCAATCAATCATGGTGAATAATATGTCCGATGTAATTTCTACCACCCACGAAGTACGGCGACAACAGATACTGAATGCCGCCCTCACGGTGTTTTCCGAGCGCGGATTCACCCGCGCAACCAACGTGACCATCGCACGTGCGGCAGGCATCAAGTCACCTGGCCTAATTTACCACTATTTTGAAAGCAAGGATGATCTTCTAAAGGCTGTGCTAGAAAGCTTCTCACCAACGCTAACGCACCTTAATTCTGCAGATACACTTAACGCGCTGTCGGTTCAGGAGGGGCTGCGCCTCATTGCAAACAGCTACCTTGCCATGGTAGACGACCCTAGTCGCGGTGCGTGTTTTAGAGTTCTGGTAGCCGAAGCAGTGGGTTCCCAGGAAGTAGCCACACTCATCGCCCAGCTTGGCCCTATGAGGTTAATGGGCCTTATAGCGGGATTCCTACGTACCAAAATGGACAAGGGTGAACTGCGTATGATGGATCCAAATCTTGCTGCTCGCTGCTTTCTTGGCCCCCTAATGACCTACATGTTCTCGCGCCATCTACTTCGAATACCTGAAAACCCCGTGATACCCAGTGCAACTATAGCTAACGAGGTTATCGGAGTCTTTTTAAACGGAGTGGCGGCAGAATGAACATGTCAATTTTTGCTTCCCTAAGGTTGACTGATCGAACAATCAAATGGCGTCATACAGGAGCACTGATATGAGGCAGCGCATTTCGGCCATTGTCGCACTGGTCATCATACTCATAGTTGGGCTGGGCGGTTGGTACATTAACCTGCAGAGAATTCGCGAGCGTAGCTACCTCTCCGGCTTCTTCCAGTCTACTCCCGCCAACGTATCGTCACGCACCGATGGCCGTATCCGCAGTATCCTGGTAAATGAAGGCGACAGCGTGCATATGGGACAGCCGCTCGTGTTGCTGAATGCTGCCCCGCAAGCGCAGAAAGCTCTGGCACTAAAGGCGCAGGCACAACAATCCCAAGCAGCCTATCTTGAAACCTTGCACGGCCCGCGCCCACAAGATATAGCCGCCCAGGCAGCAGCTGTTAGCGCAGCACAGGCAAACCTTGCCCTCCTGATAGCAGGACCGCGCAAAGAGGATATTGCGCAGGGTCGATCCAAACTGCAACAGGCACAAGCTATTTACCAGAAAGACCTCAACGGTCCACGCCCGCAGGAGATAGCTGAGGCAAGAGCAGCGGCGGAGGAGGCAGCCGCTGCGCTTAAGCAGACGCTTAGGGGACCTACTCAGCAGGAGCGCGCCGAAGCCGCGGCTCGCTACAAGGCATCGGAGGCGCAGGCTGTGTTGGCACACCAGGACGTGGACCGCTACAGAACGCTGTACTTACAGGATGCTGTAAGTCGCCAGCAGTACGATGAGGCAGTCGCCACCTATCGGTCCGCACAGCAGAATGCCGTGCAGTTGCAGCAGGCACTACAGCGCACCACCAAAGGTTCTACCCGCGAGCAGATTGCGCAGGCTAAGGCGGCCTATGACAGCGCGCGGGCGGCACTCGACCTGCAGCTTGCGGGCACGCGTCCCGAGCAGATTGCCGCAGACCTTGCGGCCAGAAATCAGGCTCGCGCGGCCCTCGAGGAGCTAATTCATGGAAGCAGGCCGCAGCAGATTTTGCAGGCTAGGGCTGAACTTATGCAACAAGAAGAGCTCCTGTCGAAGCTTAAGGCGGGCAGCAGAGCAGAGGAAATTGCTCAGAGCCGCGCCCAGGCGATGGCGGCGCTTGCGCAGGCAAGAAGCTCGGAAATCAACCTCAGCGAGCGAGTTGTGCGCGCGCCTACTAATGGTATTGTGGATAACATTCCTGTAGCCGTCGGAGACCTGGTACAGGCCGGTGCCACCTTGTTGCGGCTGGATACCCCTCAGGATATCTGGCTAAAAGTCTACATCCCAGAGAGAGACCTCGCTCTGGTTACGGTTGGTGATGACGCCCAACTACGAGTCGACGGCATACGCAGCAATGTTGATGCTCTGGTAGAAAGTGTCGCGTCACAAGGTGAGTTTACTCCGGCCAACCTG
>JAJZFK010000281.1 GCA_021805405.1 bacterium | reverse complement strand
TGCGCGCGTTTTTGACGGCGAGGAAGCATGCTTTGCGGCAGTTCAGCGGCGCGAGGTTAAGCCAGGTGACGTAGTGGTCATTCGCGGCGAGGGGCCAGTTGGTGGGCCAGGAATGCGTGAGATGCTAGCCGTTACGGCTGCTCTTGTTGGCCAGGGGTTGGGTGACAGCATCGGCCTCCTTACAGACGGCCGTTTTTCCGGCGGAACTCACGGACTGGTGGTGGGTCACGTTGCACCGGAGGCGTGGGTTGGAGGCACTATTGCGCTGGTTAAGGATGGCGACGTCATCACGATTGATGCTGATCGCAAACTGCTCCACGTAGAATTAAGCGATGACGAGCTCGCACAACGCCGGGCGAAATGGACCACACCCGCTCCGCGTGAAACGCGCGGCGTCCTCGCAAAATACGCCAAGTGTGTGCGCTCTGCATCGGATGGTGCGGTAACCTTCTAGTGCCGCGCGGGTGCAGCCACCACAATTGGCTGCACCCGCTAAAATGTACTAATGCTCTCCCAGATACTCTGCGAAGAGAGCACCTGCCGCGTTAGCAACACATCTGCCTCAATCTGGACCTTGAGCTCTTCCAGGGAAGCGAACTTCAGTTCCTCCCGAAGTCTGTACTTAAAGCGCACCTCAAGATCCTGACCGTAAAGATCCTCGTTAAAGTCGAGAAGGTAGATTTCTATACTTCGTCCTGCACCTTCAACGGTTGGGCGCCATCCAATACTGCATGCCCCCTGTACGACACGCCCATCATGGCAGCGAACCAACACCGCATAAACTCCATCAGCCGGAACGATCTGTCGCTCGTGTCTGGAC
The DNA here is from genome assembly GCA_021805405.1 of bacterium. Taxonomy (GTDB): domain Bacteria; phylum Armatimonadota; class Chthonomonadetes; order Chthonomonadales; family Chthonomonadaceae; genus JAJZFK01. The sequence goes on along the minus strand of JAJZFK010000281.1, from coordinate 5,464 downwards.
AGGTTAGCAGTGGGATAGCCCAATTGCCTTCCAAGTTGCTGCCCGCGTATCACAGTGCCCTTAAAAAGGTACGGATGCCCAAGCAGTTTCTCTGCACCAGCGATGTCACCGCTAGCGATTCGTTCCCTAATACGGCTGCTGCTCACCGGAACGGAATCGACTTCAACCGGGTCGAGCGCTTCCACAACATACGCGAGCCTCTTTTGCTGCGAGCGAAGGTACTCCAGGTCACCCGCGCGATCGTGACCAAAGCAGAAATCTTTGCCTTCTACAATTGCAGAGGCGAAAAGCGTATTCTTCAACACACTTTGCAGAAATAGTTCCCTATCCATCTCAGCAAGCGCTGGATCAAAGCGCGCAATTACAAGATCGTCTGCACCTAAAGACCCAATAAGCTCTGCGCGCTGAGCGGCAGTAGTAATACGTTCCGGAGCAACGTCAGGACGCAGTAACTCGGCGGGGTGGCGGTCGAAAGTAAAAACAACTAATGGTCGACCGTTGCGCTGCGCATCTACCGCTGCGCGTCGTATAAGCGCCTTATGCCCTAGGTGTACGCCATCGAATGAGCCAATGGCCACGGTTGTGCAGTGAGAGTATTTGGTAACAGTTTCGAGGCCGGTAAATATTCTCATTGCGCCTTAAACACCTTAAATGGGCGAAACAAGCCATCTGCCTCCCGGGCCATTGCCAACAATCTGCCTGAAGGCGTAAACAGCATAACGGTACCCTGGTAAGTTGACTTCGTTAAGGCGTTAAGTTTTACAGTGTGGGTTGCTGGAAGCGCAACGCCATTACATACCAGGTCAACATGAACCTGTTCGTTAACCTGGTAAGCTGGAATATCCGTAATAGCGTTCTCCATAGGGACAAGCCAGTCCAGAAGCTGAGTGCAGGTAGTGGATGTAGAAATATCGTCGAACGGAACTGCGCGATCTACGCTAAACGAGTCGTTGTGAGAGTGCCCAACCCATGGTCGCCGCAAACCAGACATAACCGCGCCAACCCGTAGGCTTTTGCCGAGGTCATCTGCTAGCACACGGACGTAGAACCCTGATGAACAGGTTATCTCCAGGCGCGCTGTAGCTGCGAAGCCCGGCGTAAAATCAGCGAGCCGAAGCTCATCAACAACTACTGGCCTAGGGTTCCGGTCAACGGTCTTTCCTTCACGTGCAAGTTGATAAAGCCGCTTCCCCTGGTGATGTACCGCCGATACCATTGGGGGCACCTGCAAAATACTACCTTTAAACTGCTGGAGAGCTGCCTCAACATCCTCTGCTGTTATATGCGACGCATCACAAGTTTCGAGTATGGTACCCATGGTATCGTAGGAGTCTGATTGCGATCCGAAAGTAAATTCAGCAGTATAGTGCTTGTTGCACGCGGTGAGATATTCTGCCAGCCGCGTAGCAGCGCCAATGCAGAGTACCATGACCCCGGTTGCCATGGGATCAAGGGTACCGGTATGGCCCACCTGGCGTGTTTGGTAGGCGCGGCGGACGCGATTTACAACATCATGCGAGGTAATTCCATTTGGTTTATCAACCACGAGAACACCGCACGGATCAGGTTGGTTCATCTAGGCTGTTTAGTGCTCCGCTGCACCATATCCGCAAAATATCTGTGAATTAAGTTGTTGTTAGTAAGTTCAGGGTGAAAAGCCGTACCCAGAAGGTTACTCTGTTTCACTGCCACCACTCGATCCCGGTAGGTAGACAGTACCTCAACCGAATTACCATGTTCTGCAACAAACGGAGCCCTTATGAAAACACCTCGAACAGGAATATCAGCGTCCGCACTAGTTACTACAAGGTCGGTCTCAAAACTGTCAATCTGGCGCCCAAATGCATTCCTAGCTACAGTTATGTCCATAAGGTTAAGTGTAGGTTGGTCAGGACGTTCGCTTACCCTCGCGGCAAGCAGTATAAGTCCCGCACAGGTGCCGTATATTGGCATATGCTCTTCCGCCCTCATTATGATCGCTTTGTCCAGGCCGGATCGCTTTAACAGCTTTATGATGGTAGTGGACTCACCGCCAGGCAAAACTAGCCCGTCGACTTCGGTGAGGTCGGTCGCTGTTCGCACCTCTCTGGCGTGTACATCCTGCAAGGTACCCAGCATAAGAATGTGGGCATGGAAGTCGCCTTGCAATGCAAGAACGCCAATGTTAATAGCCGCCATTATTGCTTATCTAACCCTCGCACCTACGGGCACCACTTCCTCGGGCCGTACAAGTACCGCGCGACCATCAACGTCGGCAGCAAGCAGCATACCCTGTGACTCAATTCCCCGCATTTTTCGCGGCTGAAGGTTTGCAACGACAACAACCTGTCTTCCCTCAAGGTCCTCGGGCTTGTAGTACTCAGCAATCCCTGCAAGAATTGTTCGCGCTTCATCACCGGCTACCTTTACGGTAAGTCTCAATAATTTCGTTGCGTTAGGAACAGGCTCGGCAGCAAGTATCTCACCTACTCGCAATTGCACCTTCATAAAATCCTCAATGCCTATCACAACTTCTTCATCACCGGCCTGGGCTGCTGCTACGGGTGTACCCGGCTTTACCGTATCTTTTGACGTATCCAAAGATTTTGCCTGCTCCTCTTTTTTATTCACAAGTGCGCCTATCCTCACTAACTCGTCTTCGGTTGCTGTAGTCTCCAGAATTCGTGGAAAGATCGGTATTGCAGGATCAACAGCTGTGCCTGACTTGAGTTTTCCCCAGTCTAGATCAGCCAGGTTAGGGGTCCGAAATTCTGCACCAACCTGGCTGCATAATGCAATACTTGCGGTTGGCATAAACGGAGACAGTAGCAACGCGCTAATTCTTGCGGCTTCGAGGCAGCAATAGAGGATGGTATCGATCCTTGGTTGCGCAGTTTCATCACCCGCAGAAGCCGCGCGGGCAAGTGTCCACGGTGCCGAAGTATCAATATACTTGTTCATCCTCGCCACAAGCTGCATAACAATTTCTATTGCGCTATTTAGCTTAAAATTGGCCATGTGCTCAAGGTAAGTTCGCAACACCGAGGCTGCAAGTTCGGTGATTTCACGATCTGGATTCGGACATTCCGGAATAACTCCGCCACAAAATTTATGAAGCATGTTGACAGTACGATTAACAAGGTTGCCCAAATCGTTTGCAAGATCCGTGTTGTACCGCCGTAAAAACGACTCAACTGAGAACTCGGTGTCCAGGCCAAAATTCATTTCGCGGCATAGCATATATCGAAGTGCGTCTACAGCGATAGATCTATCAATCCCGGCTTTAGCTGCAATAAGGAGTTCAAACGACGTAGGGTGCGGCAGTCCTCCCGTGCTTTTACCTGCCTTCTCGCCTGCACGAAGCCCCGGCAACGTCCAGAAACCATGGGCAAACACACACTTTGGCAACGGGATATCAAGTGCGAGCAGCATTGCTGGCCACAGAGTTGCATGAAAGCGGACAAAGATCTCCTTGCCCATAAAATGAAGGTCCGCTGGCCACCACTGCTCCCAATTGTCTCCATCGGGCCAGCCCGTGGAGGCGAGGTAACTGATGAGAGCATCAAACCAGACGTAAATGACTTTGTTGGAGTCACCTGGAAACGGAATACCCCATCCTCGGTTGGGCCGCGTAATACACATATCACGCAAACCTTCCTTAATAAAGCTAACCACTTCGTTTTTGCGGAATTCGGGACGAAGGAAACCTGGATTAGCCTCGTAATGCTCTAGCAGTCGGTCGCCGAACTCCGACAATTTGAAAAAGTAGTTGTCTTCGCTCACGCGAACTACAGGTTTACCCGTCTCCTTCGAGCGACCATCTTCTACATCTGCGTCACGGTAAAACGTCTCATCACTGGTGCTATACCACCCCTGATATGTGTCTTTATAGACGTATCCACGATCTAGAAGCCGCGTAAAGAACTCCTGCACAGCACGAATATGGCGAGGTTCGGTCGTTCTTATAAAGTCGTCAAAATGAACGTCAAGGTCCTGCCAGCATACACGAAATGCAGAGGAGAGACCGTCTACGAACGTACTGGTGGCCATTCCAGCGTTCTCTGCAGCGTCCTGAATTTTTGCGCCATTTTCATCCGTGCCTGTAAGCAACCGTGAATTGATACCCCGCATTTTGTGGAAGCGCGATATAGCATCGCACGCAACCGTAGTAAGCGCGGTACCAATATGTGGCAGACCGTTAACATAGTAGATCGGAGTGGTGATGTAAAAGCCATCTCTGCCGCTATCCGTCATAAGGTGAGGTTTTCGCTTTCTTGAATCGTTACTATTTCTGCCACTGGATACCGTTAGTTAAAATTGCATCCACATCCCGCACCGCCCATGGCACCACAGCATCCACCTGCACCGCAAGCGATGTCAGTTGCAGCGTCGTCGCCTGCCTGGCGTGCTGTTACGGATAGGAGGCGGAGCACTTTTTTATCACCGCAATTAGGACATACTGGCTCAGCCGATGCATTTGACCTTACTAAGGTGCGGAAATCGTAACTGCATTTTCTGCACCGAAATTCATAAATAGGCATTACAAACTCTCCTCAATGTTAAGCTGGTCGGTTTCAGCATTCGCGCCGAAACCGCGTTGTCGTTTACAGGAGTTACATGATGAGCCCCGTAACACTTCGATTTCGCTCAACTGCAGGGTAGACGTTGTTCCCGTTTCAGAAAACTGTACGGTAACACCACCGTTCGGGACGTTGACGTCTATTACCACTCCTTCGCCTAACGACGACGAAATGATAGAACCCAAGGCCGGTAAACGGTCATGACCTTCAGTATAGCTGTCCTGTTCATATCGCAGACAGCACATGAGCTTACCACATACTCCGGCGAATCTAACCGGGTTTTGAAACAGGCTCTGCTCCTTCGCCATTCGCACAGAAACGGACTCGAAATCGGTTAGGAAGGACGAACAGCAGAGCGCCCTACCGCACGTGCCCACGCCGCCAATGATTCTGGCCTGGTCCCTGGCACCAATCTGATAGAAAAGTACACTGGCACCTGCCCGCGCAGCCATCTGACGGACGAGGTCACGAAAATCCACGCGGGTTTCCGCAGCGAAGTAGAATGTAAGATGAGACCGATCTAGCGAGAACTCTGCATGCAACAATCGCATCTGCAGCGAGTACTTACTGGCTAACTCCCGGCAGTCCTCTAACAGTGTTAAGGCGTTCTCCCGGTTCCGCGCATCTTCACGTTGGTCATCATCGGTGGCTAACCGGGTGATTGACCGTAGCGGTGCCTGCAACTCATCACTGGGCACTTCACGCGGTGCCACCCTTACCGTACCAAGTTCCAAACCGCGCTGAGTGTGTGCAACAACCATCTGTTGCTCTCGTAATTGCAACCCACCCGTAGTAAACCAGTATGATCTGGATACTCTCTTGAAGGCGACACCTGCACAAGTTGGCATTATGAAACCTCCGGTCAGCACGAACAACTGGCATCTATATTATACATCAAGGGGCTA
>JAJZFK010000054.1 GCA_021805405.1 bacterium | reverse complement strand
ATCTATAGTTTGAATGCTTACCTTGATACTAACCGGTTTCAGGCGGAACTCACACCGGTTGTAGACATTCTCGCTGCAATTGGGCTGGTAGTTGTCATGCGGTATGGTGCTGTGCGAATGCTGAGCGGGGCACTTACCACGGGTGATGTTGTACTTTTTTTCGCGTATGTTACCGGTCTTTATCGACCACTTCGTCAACTCGCCCGGCTCTCTCTTATTACGAATAAGGCTGTAATCGGGCTGGAGCGAGTAGCCGCAATACTGGATGAAATTCCTGAAGTTCAAGACAGAGCAGGTGCAGCGCCTGCACCGCGTCTAACTGGTGCAATTGAACTTCGAAACGTCAGTTTTGCCTATACTGCCGGGTTGCCTGTCCTTAATGGAGTGTCTCTAAGGATTGAACCTGGGCAGCAGGTCGCAATTGTGGGTTCAACAGGAGCAGGAAAAAGCACTCTTGCCAGCCTTATTCCGCGCCTGTACGATGCAGAAAACGGTGCCGTATTGCTGGACGGCAGGGATGTTCGCTCGTTTCAATTGCACTCGGTGCGCGAACAGGTTGCACTCGTTTTGCAGGATGCACTGCTATTTAGTGGCACAGTGCGCGAGAACATTACGTTTGGCTGCCACATATCTACTGATGTGGCTATTGAGGAAGCGGCTCGAACTGCAAACATTTGGGACTTTATTCAAAGTTTACCCGATGGCCTTGAAACCCACATTGCAGAACGGGGTTCCTCGCTATCGGGCGGGCAGAAACAACGCATTGCCATCGCCAGAGCGGTTCTGCGCAATTCAGCTATTCTTATACTGGATGAGCCAACAAGCGGCCTGGATACTGTATCAGAAATGCTGGTAATGGAGGCCCTGCAGCGGGCATCTGCAGGTAGGACGACAATCATGATAGCTCACAGACTAACCACCACGCGGTTCGCAGATATTGTAGTAGTCATGGAAAATGGAGAGATTGCGGAATCTGGCTCGCCAGACGAGTTGTTGCAAAAAAATGGCAAATATGCCCGCCTGTACGAACTGCAGCAACAGAACGTGCACCGCTCTCACCGGCATGCCGGGGTACCTGCATAAGGTGCAGCTCGCGCGTGGGACGCAATTAAAAATGCCTAATCGAAATAATTGCAATTCAAAGGATTGTAAAACTATGAAGAACGTATTGGTTACGGGTGCTGCAGGTTTTATAGGGTCTCACGTTTGTGAGCGGCTACTTGCCGACGGACGACAGGTGATGGGTATCGACAACTTTGATCCGTTCTATCCCGCCGAAATCAAGCAACGGAACGTCGGACGCTCCTTGGGGCACAGTCGCTTCACGCTCATTAATGAGGATATCCTTAACGGCTCGGAGATGTGCAGGCTCATGGCTGATTTCCGGCCAGATGCAGTAATACACCTGGCGGCAAAAGCCGGGGTTCGCCCATCACTTGGCGATCCCCAGAGCTACATGGTGGCAAATGTTGCAGGTACGGCTAGTGTGCTAGAGGCCTGCAGACGAGCTAACGTCGCACATTTTGTGCTTGCCTCCTCATCGTCCGTATATGGCGATAGTGCGGCGACTCCCTTTAAAGAGACAGCTCGAACGGACTCATCCGTTTCGCCGTATGCAGCATCCAAAAAGGCCTGCGAATCTCTGGCGCATAGTTTTTATCACGTTTATGGAATGAATACCACGTGCCTGCGCTTTTTTACAGTGTACGGGCCAAGGCAGCGGCCTGACCTGGCAATAGCGCGGTTTACTGATCTTATTAGTAAAGATCAGCCTGTGCCAGTCTTCGGCGACGGTACTACGAGCCGCGACTACACATTTGTGCTGGATACTGTGGATGGTATCGTTCGTGCAATGGAGCGTCCATCCGGCTTTAGCATATACAATCTTGGTAACCATACACCAGTGTCGCTAAACGACATGGTGACCGTAATCGCTGATGAGCTTTGCCGCACGCCACGGATCGTGCGGATGCCGGAGCAACCAGGTGACGTGCGAACCACCTATGCGGATATATCGGCGGCAACCAGTGAGCTGGGTTACCGGCCCGCAACTAGTTTTCGAGATGGTATCCGCCGATATGTTCGTTGGTACCGTGCAGCGCAATTTGGCGTAGATACTTGCTCTGTGGGGCTCGTTGGTGCGGACAGTAGCGCCGTAGTAAATGCAAAACAGAGCGTAGCAGGCTTGATGCACGCCGCATTAGACTAGGTAAATCTGTCGTCCAGGTAGCCATAAACAAAAAGCAACGTAGAGAATGCTCGTATAATCGCCGATAAAATATTGACAATCGTGTCATAATAGGGTTGCAGAAAGCAAATCAACCATATATTTGCTAATATAGCGATTATCATTCGTATAAAAATTGAAACTTACCTGTTCTCCAATATGTCTATTGTGATGAACCATGGTGATAATACGAAGACAGCGGAACAGGCAAGCCAGGGTCGCAGTACAACAGGTTTAACCGTTGGCGACAGTAGGGTGCCTGATCGTAAATAAGAGCATTTTGCTCATTATAGTGCTGAGCTGCCGGGCTACCAGGCCCGCTAGAGCCCAACGAGAACGTACAATGTTCTCACAGCAGGAAAGGACGGGTAAAGTGACTGCGTTACTGGCCCAGTTTGAAGATAAGTTTATGGCGCGGGGAATGCGGATGGTAAATGATACCACCCAGCAGGAAGCCCTGGTACGGCTACTGAAGCTGCTAGACCCTGTCGCCGATACCGTTACCGAGTCAGACAGCGGAGAGTACCGACTGCGGACGATCAAGCGGCTGGCACACCTTCGTGCAGCGCGTGCCCGATACGTTTTGCAGACATCTGACGGCATACCTGTGAAAGGTATACATCCACGTGAAGACAACAGTGAAAGCAGAGTGAGTATAACGCTGTAACCTGTAGTTGGCTGATAATAAAAGAGTGCGCCCTACTGCCTTAAAGGCCAGTAGGGCGCACTCTTTTTGTCAAGTTCTACTGGTTCCAGCCAAGGCGGCCGTTAATAGATATGCTGTATGTCGCCATGTTATGGTGTGTCATAGAGTAGAGTGCCCATATTGCCTCTGCACAGTACTCAGCGAGTATAATTCCCAGCGCTATTTGATGAAGCATGTGGTGGCCCTTCAGGCCCTGGTATCTCTCAACCAGCAGCTTGATAATGTAGACAATAAGCAGGCCGAACCAGAAATAATCCAGGCCGAAATTCATCGCCAGCGCGAAACCCATGGGGTGTAGAGGAAACCCGGGTGCCTGAAACCTGATGGTATCCAGTAGCATGACTACGGCAAACCCCACAATGACAAACAGGATTGCTGTTATATTAGGAGGTTGATGCCTGCTCGTTAGCGTATCTACCACTCCAGACATGTCGCCGCCCCCGTCACCCGCACCGTAGTGGTAACCTTGTAAGATGTGCATGAAGTGCCCAAGGAAACTTCCTGCTATGGTTGCGAGCAGTATTGCGAAGAAGAGAGCCTTCTGATTGATTCGTGCCGTTTCACCCATTTTCATCGCCTCTAGCTGATGCGGCATGGGATCTGTACGGTGTATTCGGTTCATGAAGAAAAATGTGCTTACCATGCGCGGCACTGCAGATTGGCTAAGGTTCTGCGTACCGGCAAAGTCTACAATCATCTGGTTGGGGCCCATAAACGCCATTTCGTGTGAAGGTGCACCAATTTGGGCGCGCATTCGCGTAAGCGCCGTGGAGAAGATGAGAAACAGTACCATGCTTACCACGGTGATCCATAGCGGTACTTTTAGCGCGAGGGAAACCGCGCAGAACAAAATCATGCTGATAATCAATCCGATAAACGCCACTCTGTGCGGCACACCGTGGTCACCCTCTGGATGCCCGTGCAGGATCTGCTGCCATACTTCCTTAAGGTATCCCCGGGCTACATAGGCTGCAGAGACAAAAAGGGCGATAAATGCACCCCACGACTGTTCGCTGAAATAGGGGGCACTTGGAATTAAACCGCCACCGCCAAACACACCTGCGCTATCCGTGAAACCCATTGAGTACGTCGCAACCTGTTCGAATTTCCGGAAAAAGAAGAAGAAGATACAGGAAAACAGCAGGTCGGTTGGCATAAAGAAGCCGATAACGGCCATATAGGGAAAGATACCAATTGGTGTCCAGCCTATCGCGTTAAACGGCGGATTTGGGAAGTAGGTGGAGAGGTCACCCAGAAAGCGAATCTGGATCAGTGGAATACTAGGGTAGAGGTAATGGAAACCATTCACCATATCGATGGCGAACATAACTATAAACGCCCCTACGAAGTATTTATTGCGCCACAGGGGCAGCTTACCGGCTCCTGCCTGAACCAGCGCCATTGGCAGTTGGATTATTGGGAACGAAAGCTTCTCGCGAGATGTCCATTCGTCACGCATTAGGCTGTTTATGCATAACATGGCGAAGCAGATGATGGTGACGATCACAGTCCAACCAACAATATACCTACCCCATAGGTGGAAATGGTCCAAAGTGTAGTTCAGCCCAAAGCCGCCAATCTTGAAGTCCTTAAACTTGCTGGCATCCTTCATGGGAATGACGAGCCATTTGCTAAGGTAGGGCAACATTTTGTTGGAATATGTGGTGTTGTTGGCACCATAAAGGGCATATGAGTAGATTTGCGGGTTAATGGTGTTCATCCACTCCGCACCAATCGCACCAATTACGGTTTGCATACCGTAAAAGATGACAAGCTCTTCTTCTTTAAGCGCGTACCGGGGTGCATATCGCCTAACAACAAGGTTCGCCACAGCAACCAGGAATGTCATGATGACCGGCGGAATCATCAATGAGAAGATGACGTCCACAGTCTGATCGCTTGTCCAGTAAGCGGTTAGAGGAGCTATGAGAAAGGCGAGTATCATTACCCGCCAGCTAATCCAAGTTGCTACAGGACGGTTGGGCGCCTTATCCTCTTCGTCCGACGGCAAATTTGGAACAGACATTTAGAAACTCCAGAGTGTTTTATTAATGTCATATTCGACACGAACTACGCAAATTCCTAGTCAATTAGCCACCGCACCAAGAAAGTTAAAGCAGATATTTAAGCAGTATCAGCGGTTTATATCTGAAATTTAAAAAAGTGGCTTATTGATAGCATCATTCCCTAATTCACCAGGCAGCAACTGGTAGTATTCGCATTCGCCAACAGTGCAAAATGAGGCACTTAAGGGTTTGTATGCGTAGTGGCCACAGGTACGATACACCGCGCTTATTGGTAGTGGTGCACTGTCCGCTTCAAAGGCAGTAGTGAGGTTAAATACCAGGTGCACACCCGGCATGGTCCCTTCGTTTATAGCTTTTGCGAGTAGCTCAATAGCCATTGCCACCTATAAATTGACAAATTGGGGCCTAGATGTGGGGGCACCTTTGTGGCTGCGTAAAAAGCGATGGGGATTTTTTAGCGCCTTACGGAAGTAGGGGGCTGGTTGGTTGAAGGGCCAGACTGAGTGAACGAACGGGGACGAACTGTCACCAGTCCGTCCCCGATTAGGTGTTAATTCACCACAGGTCTCACACCTCTAGCAGAAGCGCCTCAGGATCTTCCAGCAAATCTTTCACTCGCACGAGGAAGCGTACAGCATCGCTGCCATCTACAATACGATGATCGTAGGAAAGCGCGAGGTACATCATGGGCCGAATGACCACTTCGCCATTCACTGCCATAGGTCTCTCCTGGATCTTATGCATACCGAGAATCGCCGTTTGTGGGGCGTTCAGGATTGGGGTGGACATGAGCGAACCATAGGTTCCGCCATTTGTAATGGTAAACGTGCCGCCTAACAGCTCCGGAAGCGAGATTTTGCCTTCTCGTGCCCGCTTTGCAAGATCCCCAATTTCCTTCTCAATCTCCGCGAACGATTTGCGGTCTGCATCCCTTAATACGGGTACCATGAGGCCCTTATCGGTTCCCACTGCAATTCCTATATCATAAAAGAACTTCTTGATAACATCGTTCCCCTGAATTTCGGAGTTCAGGTATGGGAAGGCCTTTAGCGCACCCACACACGCCCGGGTAAAGAACGACATAAAGCCAAGGTTTACGCCATGTTTTTCCTTAAATGCATCTCGCCTACGTTTTCGCACATCCATGATTGCAGTCATGTCCACTTCGTTAAAAGTGGTAAGCCTAACAGCGTCTGTTTCAGACTGCTTCAAGTTTCTGATGATTGTGAGGCGTAATCGCGACAGTGGCTCGCGCTCCTCGCTCCGGTTTAGCGAAGTGGAGAGCAGTGCAGCAAGCGGCTGCAAGGCTGGATGCGGCGGCCCCGATCGCAGAGGTTCAGGTGCTGCAGGTCTATCCGCAGGCGC
>JAJZFK010000493.1 GCA_021805405.1 bacterium | reverse complement strand
TAACAACGACGGGGATTTGATCCAGCGTCGGGAAGCCGCCCTAGGGCAGACTCCCAATGATGGATCAAATCCCCGTCCGATAGCCAATGATGGCGCGGCAGAAGCGCACGAGTTGGCGCAGTGGTTGTTTGATTTTGCGCCCAAGGCCCTGAGGGCAGGAGGCTGCTGCTGCTGCAGCGGTGCGGTCCGCGAATGTCTCGCCCAGCACCAGCGCGATATCGCGCTCGTCGATGAAGGCCAAGGCGGCGCCTTCAAGCAGCTTGCGCAGGATCGCAAGAACCACTACGCAGATCCGTCGCGCCTGCTAGATTACAACTTTAAGATGTCGGTACCGTTCTCATGCCTGGTAATGGCGTTATGCTGCCCACCAATTGCGATGAAATTTGGTAAAGGAGGTGGCTTTGTTGGTACGTTGTTATCAATTTGCCTGGTATTCGTCTACTGGAACACGCTCCTGCTTGCCAGGATCCTGGGGTCGCCGGGGCCGCAGGGCGGCGCGCCGCTTCTCTCCCCGGTAGTTGCGGCATGGTCACAAAACCTGTTGTTTGCAGCGTGTGGAATATGGCTCCTAAAGCGAAGCGAGTAACCAGCTTTACACAGTAGTTTGTGCAGCTAGTAATTAGCATAGTAAAAATCTTATTAGCTATGGAACAAACAACATGTAAGAAAGAAGGTTGAAATCTTCTAAGTTGACTAAGAGGCCCGCGCCAACACTTACTGCGGCGGGTAGCGGGAAAGAGGCTATGTCTCATCTAAACGGTAGCGCGTCGGACGATAACATTCGGCTGACCCGACGTGAACTGGAGATTCTGGCCCTTATTGTTGAAGGGCACTCCAGTAAGCATGTTGCAGATCTTTTGTTTGTATCAAAGCGAACGATAGATTTCCATCTGGATAATATCTATCAGAAGCTCGAAGTGAACAACAGAATGCAGGCCTTGCAGCGTGCTGCTAGGCTAGGGCTGCTTTCGGTATCATCCTGACACAACAAAACAGGCGACCTCGATTGTTACGACAATCGAGGCCGTTTGTTTTGTTGTATCCTTTTGCCCAGGCTGGTACAATACCGATGTGCGCGTCGCCTCGCAGCGATGACCATCCTCTTGGGGTGTTGTTCGCAATGAACTTTGCCGAAGTGTGCAATCACCCTCGCTTTACCCTTTCAACATCCTTGAGCGCAGTTTAGCAGGTGCTACGCAGTACCACCCGTCTGTCAGAAGCTCCCTAAGTTCGGCCTCGTCAACGGCAACGAGCCTCACAAGTATTGCAGGAAAGCCATTGTAGTGTGGTTCGGTGAAGAATTTTTCAGGCTCTGCCTCTAATAGCATCTGCTTTTCAACCTCTCCGGTTACCCTTATGGCCAACACATCCGGCCGTGGAACCCTAGGCTTTTTGGGCTCCACGCGTTCGTTCCAAACCCAGGCAAAGCCTTTCTCTTTTCCGTTGTTTGCAACTGAAAACGCGAAACGCTCCGGGTGTTCACTGGCACCCGGCAAGGCGAGAGCAATCTGCCTTACTTCGTCTTGTGTCACCATGATTGGGCCTCATTTTATCCCGGCTCCAAAAGGTGCAACGTATTACTTGCAAGCGCGTCTTAAAAATAACAATGAAATCCGCGCCCACGGTAAAATGGATACGATGCACACTAACCTTGAGGAGCCTGCAATTTTTACCGCGATTGCAGCTGTTCGATAAGTAATTTAGCTGCAGGTTCGGACGATGCAGGGTTTTGTCCTGTAATTAGCGAGCCGTCCGCCACTACATGTGGCTGCCAATCGGCTGCTTTGCTGTAGTTGCCCCCAGACGCTGTAAGCGTATCCTCTACTAGAAACGGTACCACGTCCGTAAGTCCTACTGCTGCCTCCTCACTATTAGAAAAGCCAGTAACGACCTTGCCTGATACAAGGGCATCCCCATTGCCATTTCGAACATTTTTTAACACACCAGGTGCGTGGCAGACGAACGCCATTGGTTTGCCTGCTTTAGCAGTCTCTTCAATTAAGCGGGCAGAGGCTCCGCTGGTGGCAAGATCCCAAAGGGGGCCATGACCACCTGGGTAGAAAAGCCCGTCAAAGTCCGCAACCGTTACATTTTGTAGGGGCAGTGTGTGAGCCAGTTGATTCTGGGCTAACGAATCCCGTTTAAATCGCAATGTGGAGGCCGTTTGAGCCGTGGGCTCGTCACTTTTGGGATCAAGAGGTGGTTGACCACCTAACGGAGATACTAGCGTAACTTCCGCGCCAGCATCGAGAAACACATAGTAGGGAGCAGCGAATTCCTCTAGCCAGAAGCCGGTTTTATTGCCGGTGTCACCCAATTTACTGTGAGACGTTAGTACGATTAGTATTTTCATGTCAACTCCAGATTTGAATTTGGCTCACCGTTGCAATCGCTGTCATAGCGACTGCCGTAAGAACCCGTTGAGGATACATATGGTTCTTACGCCCATTAATTTGGCTTGGCGACGTGAACCAGACGATTCTCTGTGTTAAATACGATTGGGTACCTCGTTGTGGTACCTTTGTAGCAAAAGAGTATTTTAATTGCGCGTTCTTGCAAAGGAGTCGGGGTAGTTACGGGCTGGTGTTATTTGCTTGAAACTCTTGCAGGAAAATGGAGCAATCGCCTAGCAGTTATCATTGTTAGCAGTGTTCGGTAATTGTTGATCCGTGTGGCCAAAGGTTATGGCCGCCGTTAACGAGGAGGCAGCTATGCCAACTATAGACAACAAGGAATTAACGAGGCGCGTGCGAGCAGAAGTGGCGCGTAGAAATATCGACGCCAGTATGTTGAACGTATCGGTACTGGGTACCACTGCGCATTTTACGGGTTTTGTGGGCAAATTACGTTCTCACGAAGAGGTTGATCTCAAAGAGGAGATGGAAGTAATAACCCATCTTGTACAGATGCACTGCGGTATACGCGAGGTGGTGTGGGAGACAAAAGTGCGGGTTTAGTACCGGGCAGAAATGCTAGAAGCTAGTCTGCCCGATACCGCTATATTCCTGGCACGGTCGTTATGCCGACGGCAGTGTAAGTCTCGGCCTATCGCCGAAACTGGGCCGTGTTGTCGGCACCGCATTCAGCTCCTTTATAGCCATTTCGATAGCGTAGTCCAACTGCGGATCGCGGCCGTTGGCATAGTCCTGTGGTGCAATGTCGATATCCACATCAGGATCGGTGCCGTAGTTTTCTACGCCCCAACCAACATCCTTAAACCAGAACGAGTATTCTGGCTGTGTGGTAACTGCGCCGTCCGCCAGTGGGTTCCTGGGTGATATGCCTATAACCCCGCCCCACGTGCGCTTGCCAATGAGTGTGCCAATCTTCATCAGCTTGAAACTGTGACTGAAAATGTCACCGTCCGACCCTGCCCACTGGTTGGTAAGTGCGATAACCGGGCCAGGTACGGCATATGATGGGTATGTTTCCGGTTTACCCCAGCGTTGCAGGTCATAGCCTAAGGGCTTTCGGGCGACCTTTTCCAGCAAAAGCTGTGAAACGTGTCCGCCACCGTTGTATCGAACGTCTACGATAAGGGCGTCGTATGCAGACTCCACCATCCACAGCCGGTGAAATTCGGCGAATCCGTGGGCACCCATATCTGGAATGTGGAGATATCCTACACGGTTACCGGTGCGTGCATGTACCTCCTGGCGGTTCTTCTCCACCCATTCACGATAGAGTGCGCGTGTTTCACTTTTCAGCGTGCGCACCCGCACTGTCCTGGTATTGCCATTGCGGACAACGGTTAACTCCACTTCGTTTTTTGCCTGATTGAGCAGCAGTCGATTGGGTACCTGCTCTTTGGTGACCGGCATACCGTTAATGGCGGAAATCACATCACCGTCGCGAACATCGACCCCCGGTGATCGCAATGGCGAGTCACACTCCAGGTCACCGCTAGTACCACGAACCACGTGTGCAATCTTGCAGGAATTACTGGCTTCATCCCATATAAAAGTTGCGCCAAGAAGACCCACAGGGTATTGCGGTTCCTTACGGTAATCGCCACCCATCTCATAAGCGTGCGAGGTGCCAAGTTCACCCTGCATCTCCCACAGGAGGTCAGAAAACTCCCCACGTGTTCCCACACGTTCTAGCAGTGGCTCATAGCGGTTCCATACAAGATCCCAGTCGACGCCACTCATGTCCTCCGTCCAGAAGTACTCCTTCTGAAGCTGCCACGCCTCACGAGCCATTTGCCGCCATTCAGCTGGAGGATCAATAAGCAGCTTGATCCGGCTGGTGTCCACGATGCCACTCTTGCGCCCTGGCTCATTGCCGGCTTTCTCATCTGGTTTTTGCGCTGTTTTAACCAGGCGCAGGTGCTTGCCCTGCCGAATGAGCATAAGTTTACCGCACTGTTGCACCTGGACCATCTTCACGTCCTCAGCAATAACCTCAGGCTTGGCTGTGCCGAACGTGAATGCCTCCAAAGTGCCAGAATCCTCCTCATCATGGTCGAGTGCGCCACGAATTGGCATGTTAATCCACATTGCACCGGTCTTAAGCGCCGTAATCTGGCTGTAGTCACCAACTGGAACAGGAAACGGCACGACGCGCTCGTTGATGGACTCGAAGTCGATGGCTATCGGTTTAACTTCGGCTGCTTTGGCAGGCTCACCACCCGCCTCTGTAGCTGCTTCAGGTTTTTCGGGCTCCTCAGGTGTCTGTAAAAACGGCGAAGGGCAGTCTGCCTGCAATGTAACGAGGTAGGGTTTGCAACCTCGTGGGAAGCCAAGATCGAAGTGAATGGCGTCATAAACCGGCATGAAATCACGATTAGCAAGGAAGCAGATGTACTTACCATCAGGATCCCACGATGGGCTGTGGTCCGCTAGTGCTGGCGAGGTTATAGCATGGTTCTCACCGGTCTCTGCATTCCATACATAAATTGCGGTGCATGCAGCCGATGTTTTATACCCGTATGCAGCCCAACACCCGTCTGGTGACCACTCTACTCCTGCAATAGACCCAAATTCGCTGGCGATAACCTGCTTCAATGTGCTGGCCGAAAGGTTAACGAAGAGCAGTTCATTACGATGGTTGGCTATGAGCACGGTGTCATTTTTAGGGTTCACGGCGAGTGCGTAGGGGCGGCCAATATCGATATTATCGAATAGAACAGGCGCTTCACTATCACGGTGCAATTCAAGCACCTGTTTGCCATCCTGGTCTACAACGGTCAAAAAACCGACGCCATCGCGAAGCCAGGTCGTCATCTTAAACCTTGAGGAGCGGCCCTGGGTGCCATGTTGATGAACAGCACCTTCAAATGCATCCAGATCAAAGCTCTGTCCGCGCGCAGTTACGGCGATTTGCGCTTTGGTAGGATGGATGCTGCTCTGTTCCAGGTATTCAGCAACGTCCACAAATTTCCTGTTGCGGTGAGTTCGCGAACTGCTGTAGCTAATCTTTACCTCGGTGCTGGTGGCTGCTGCAACATCGTATACCCAGAGGTTTGCCCCGCACTGATAGACAATATGGTCACCATCACACGATGGAAAGCGCGCAAAGTACTCACGATGAAATGTCTGCTGTTTAAGATCCTCTCCTGCAATGTTGCACGAGTAGATGTTTGCAATACCTTCATGATCGCTTAAAAAGTATATCCTGTCACCCACCCACATTGGTCGAACCGGGTTTCCCTTTAAGGTGATGAGGCGCCTAAAAATGCCGTCACCCTTCTCGTCTATCCATAGGTCACCTGCAGTTCCACCACGGTAGCGTTTCCACCTGGCGGGGTCATTATTGTTTCGGCCAATTACGGCTGCCCCATTGGGGCCGTAAGATAACGATAGACCTTCGCCAACGCCAAGTGGTGCAGTAAGGCCACCGTCGATAGCAATGGTGTGCAAAACAGGCGCTCTAAACGGCTGGGAATAACCAGATGCAAAAATTATTGCTGTGCCGTCAACCGACCATGCAACAGGGATGCAATTCACACCCAAGTACGTGAGCCGCCGTGCTGAGCCACCCTCTGCGGGCATCACATAAATCTCATCGACACCTTCGTCGCGACTTGCAAATGCAACCATTGAACCATCTGGCGAAAAAACGGGATGAGCTACCGCACCTAAGCTCGCAGTAAGTCTTTCAGCGCGTCCGCCATTTGCACTCACTCTCCATAAATCGTCTTCTGATACAAAAATAATGGTGTCAGAGTGAATAGTCGGCCAGCGGTAATAACCGTTCTGAGTCATATTTTCTCCTCGATTGCCCTTGTGGGGATATTTATACCTCAGCAACATTTGTAATGCTGGTTGGATTGCTTTAAATCAGGCATATCTTTAAATATTCTTCGATCAACAACCCAATTCCTGCGTGGAAGTTCCAATTATTTGCCCGTAAGCAGATGACCGCAAGGTAGCTAGGCCGTGGATAGTGCATGC
>JAJZFK010000289.1 GCA_021805405.1 bacterium | reverse complement strand
GCTCAGCATCTCGCATAGCGGCACGCTAGCCTACCAGTACGCATACGGTGCAGATGGCAACCGCCGCTGGGCGAAGGACATCGCCAACAACGCGTGGACCTGGTACCCCTGCGGCGTTGCGTGCGGCGCTGCCGAGCTGGTGGAGCAGGGCAGCGGCCTCACCGGCACCACGTGGACGACCAACGCGCAGTACCTGCGGGCAGGCGGCGGCTGCAGCAGCATGCTGATACGCCGCAGGAGCATCACGGATGACGAGTACCAACACGAGTACCTGCTGGGCGTGTTCGGCGCGATTACCGGCGCGGCAGGGGCGGTACTGAGCAGCAATGTCTACGATGCGTTCATGGGCATGCAGTATAAGCAGGGCGTAAGCAAGACAACCCAACCAGCGATTTGCTACAAGGCGCTTAGCGAGCCGAGCATACTCACCGGCAGCGGCGGGCGAGGGGTGGTGGTGCCTATACGATGCTTCCAGGAGTTGGGCAACAGGCGACCTTCGGTGAAGATGCCCCCGCAGACGGCGGTCCAATGTGGATCGCAAATAGTGCTGGCTTGTTGCCTTGAGACACACACCGCCTATTGCCTGGGCGTTAGGTCCCTATTGAGAACTTCCGTACAGTGTGCGCTGTGCCCTAACGATACTACCGGGTTAGTGGGCACACCAGTTACATCTGTGCCAAACATGATGATCAGCCACTTTATTCCCGCAATCAGCACAGAGTAGCCTGTAGCTGACGGTGCAAATTAGTCTAGAGGAGACTATAATGAAACAGTTTTGTCTCGTATTGGTGTTGTGCGCGCTGCCGCTCACCGCGATGTCGGCGCATAAGCTGCCAGCGACTGGTACACGGCGGAAAAACATATGGTACGGACATTTACGCCTGAGGAGATCTGCAGTATTCCCATTCCTGACCTTGCGCCCCAGTCCGATACACCTGGGCTTGTGTGGGACTGGCAAGGTCGCAGCCAGGTGGGATTACGTTGGGGATACCAACCCAAGGATGGGCCCATTACAGCGCTCTACTGGGCGAGAGGTAACGTCAAGCATATCACGCTTTTTGTGACCTATTACAACGATCCCAAAAGTGCGAAGGCTGCTGAAATTTCGAAAGGGTCGGACATTATGACATCTGGCCCTTACAAAAACGTAGCCGGGTCGTTTTCCGGTCACGCCATAGGGGAGGAGGTGCGCCACATCTACTTCTCTTACGGCCCTGTGAGCGAGTCGTACGTGGGAGCTATCGGTTTGACCGCCCGTGACGGTGATGTCGTTGTGGCATGCTCTCTCCGGAGCCGACATCGTTATCACTTCACAGCGCTGGACGAATGGATGCTGGAAAACACTGCCATCGATATCTTTAAGAGGGCGGCGGTGTATGGCATGACAGCTGTAACCACGCCGGACACCCCGCTTGAGCCGTTGCCTGTTATAAAACAGTAGGTAGTCCAGGTTGCTCATTCAGCAGGTTTTGCGACAACGTAGATTAATTGCAGCGCTAAACGTGTTGCACGCTGAGGCTGTCGAGGAAGGTTACTAGGCCGGAGCGGATGGGCCTTAATTATCTTGCCGCATAGGAGACCATGTAGGCAGTGCCTCCTATGCGGTACCTTGCAAGCTAATAAACGACAACGTTACCTTGCATTTAGACGCGACGCCCGCACCAAAGGGCAATGTTATGCAGGATCTGCTTAACTGTGGGATCGTAGTAGGTTGGAAATGCCTCGTGGCCGGGGCGGAAGTAGAAGACCCTGCCCACGCCATCCCCTTCGTGTTCGCCGTTACCGCCGCCACTGGTGAACCCTGGTTTTTTGCCCTGACCCACTGTCCAGCACATACCGGAAGGGAAATACTCGCCGCCTACTGGGAAAAAGGACTGAAACACCACACACTGGGGCGGTGGAACGTCAAAGGGTGCGCCGTACATCTCCTCACGCTCTAGCGTAAAATCGGAAACGCCCTCAGCTACTGGGTGATTCGGTGCGCATACACGGATCTCTTCGGTATCTGGTGGGTTACCTTCACGCCAGCCGCCTCGCAGGTGACCCGGACAGGCGAGTACTGCCTGAAAAGGCTTGGAGTAGTGCGCGGAGTGGAGTGCTGCAAAACCCATACCGCGATTGTGCACGTGGTGAAAAACGTGCATCATAGTTTCATCGCTCACCTCTCTGTGACGCGCATGACCCCACCAGAAAAGCACGTCGGTAGTTGCCAGTGCTTCCTCATTGCAACCCTGGTCTGGCCCGTCAAGATTAGACGCATAGGCTAGTATTCTGCCCTTTCCCAGTTCGTTAAGTGCATCTACTACCGCACCGTTGATACTGTTCGGGTATACGTCCTTTGGTGCATGAGCGGGATTTTCATCCCAAACCATCACGCGCAGTGCTTCCTCATTTGTCATCTTTATATCTCCCTGTTCAATTTGGACACAATGCTATAAAAGTTAATACGTAATTGCCGTTCGCTTGGGTGTCACCCCTTTAGATTACCTCTAACCCGTTGCGATCTGGCAAAGTGGGGAATGGCGCATGGGGCTCGGCCTGATACCACCACGTAGTGGAGGCGATGTCATCCTGCAATGGCAGGTAACGTGCTCCGCTTCTCCAGCCAAGCGCCTGTATAGTAACCTTGAGGTCCTCCTTGAAACGAATGGGATCCATAATGTGCCAGCGGTACATGCCAAACCTCGCCTGCGTATTCCACAAATTACCGTCACCAGGCTTTATAATCTGGGGCAGTCCCAGATACGGAGTGGAATAGGGTACATATTGCCCGTTGTGCTCAAAGCACCAGGCGCCACCAAAGTAGTCTTCTGTACCCGTACCCACTATCGTTGCAAAATCCTGGTCGCCATCCATAAAGAATTTCACCTCGCCCTCACCCCACCAGCCGTTGTTGTTACTCTGCCAGGCAATGTATGTGCCGGCATAGTGACCCTGTCCCTTTACTCCGTCTATCAGCACGTGGTCCTGGCCAATCGCGAGCGGGTTGGACCGCCGAAACTGGGCATGAAGCGTGGCTGCGTCATGAGGGATTGACGTGAGCGCATAGGTTATCTGGTAGAAATAGGACTCACATGGCTCTCCAGAGATATTTTCGAGGGTGATACGAGCGGATTTATGGAAGGGCATGGGCCAGTAAGAGTTGAAACCGCCTGAAGGGTTCACAGAAATGGGCATCGAGTTTACCAGGCATCTGGCGAGCCAGCCGTTGCAGAAGAGATCTGCGAGCGGTGCCTCTATTGACGGCGTATCTTCCCCATCCCAGTAACATCGAAAAATGAGCGTGCGACCGCGCTCCCACTGAGTTGTGTTCCAGATGTGTTGAATGATGCCAGGCCCCTCAATTTCTGCAAGGGTAACAGTCGTTTTTGCCGGTACCCTTATGCATGGCGACACCTTCCACCCCTGCCCTAGTTCGCGTGCTGCGTTGGCACCAGTGCCTTCGGTGGCTTTTCCGCCTTCGCCTTTTTCGCCCTTAAAATTCTCGGCGCTTATAGACCTTGTTTCGGCGTTAGAAAGCCGGAAGATAGTGTGCATTCCCATTTCCAGGCCGTTGAAAAACTCCATAGTTGACCTCACTTCTAATGTACCGCGCATCGGTTTCACGGTGGACGCATGTTAGCTGGCTTGAAGTTCTTCGCCAACGCAGAATATACCTTCCACAATGCGGCTGGTATACTCGCCTTATGGCCGATTTATATCAATGCACACCGAATTTCAGCGAGGGGCGCAACAGTACCAGGCTGGAGCAGATTATAGAATCTGGACGTGCTGCTGCTGCTCCACTACAAGGCGAGGTTCGCGACTGGTCGTATGACGGTGACCATAACCGCAGTGTAGTGACGTTTTTGGGTACCGCATCTGCTGTGGAGGCTGCCGCGCTCGCGACTGCTTCGACTGCCATGCAGCTGCTCGACCTAAGGACGCACGAAGGCGTTCACCCACGCACGGGAGTGTTGGACGTACTGCCGTTTACGCCGCTACGCGGCGCGGGCCGTAACGACGCTGTGGAACTGGCGCACAGAGTGGGCCGGCGTCTGGCGAATGAACTTGAGCTGGCGGTTAACTACTATGGGTGGGCTGCGCGTCCTGGCCGACCCGAATCGCTTCCACTACTGCGCAAGCTCATCATTGGCGCGCAGGAGCCACTTGCACCAGACGAAGGGCCCTTGCCCACAGCCTGGGCTGGCAGAGTGCTGGTAAGCGCACGCGGGCCGCTTGTTGCCTGCAATATGAACATAGCAGGCACGAGACAAAGCGGCTTGCACCGCATCGTGCGCAGGCTGCGGCGTGAACGCGATGCGGTAGGGGAACTTGCAGGGGTGCGCGCCCTCGCATTGTATCTGCCACGTCGAGATACCTGGCAGGTCTCTATGAACCTCACCCAGCCTCATGATATGACGCTGCCCGGGCTGTTTGCCTATCTCAACCGCTGTGCCGCCGAGGAAGGCGCAACCGTAGTGGAAACCGAGATCATCGGCTTGATTCCAGAGAGTACACTGAATGGTGCATCCCCCCGGGAGGTCTGCTGGACGAACTTTAATGAGCGGCAGGTACTTCGAGGCTTCTAAGCGACTGCGTGCCAGCGTACCAACTCACGATAATGGTTAACGTTCTGGCAGTCACTGCTGGCACATATTTAAAATAACAGAATACGTTTGTATACCTAATTACCTGCTAGCGCCGACATTTATCCGATTACTTATGGTGGGAGGCTAAAAAATTGCACCCACCTGTTCCGTCAAATGACCCTTCGTTCCTCGATGATCTTTTCCGACTTCGTACACGCCTCAATCGGCTACTTGATGCCTGTGACGACTGGTTGAGCGACCCTGATCTTCCTAACAAATACGATATTGGTCTTCGCGCCGAAGAAGTTGCTGTTCTCTACAAGGACACGGAGGGCCACCGCAGGCGCGCACCGCTTTCGTCGCTGTTGCAAATGGTGAACGACGGCGGCATGCAGGTGGCAGCCTCGCCACGCATGGCTGATCCGCGCAGTCTTATCCTGCGCACCGCCGCGGAGCTGCGGCAGACAGCCACTGCCTGCAGCACACTCATGCGCGACATGCTGGAAGTTAGGGGCCTCATGCAACTTCGCGGCGACCTGCTAGCCGCCCTGGAGGAGGAAGATGAGCCGACGCGCGAGCGGGTCGCAGCCGCATTCGCCCGTGTCCTGGCTGCGTGCGAGGATGCAGGCTGATCTCGTTTCCATGACCTCTGGGCAGACCAACAGCTTCGTTGACTTTACCCGCAGAGTAGCACCACGGTACGTATGGTACCCTCACTGCCTTGCTCTGGCACAGGTACTCGAGCGTGTGGCCGCCGGCGAGTTGCGGCGTGTCATGGTGTTTATGCCTCCCCGGCACAGCAAGAGCGAAACGATCAGCAGGCTATTTACCGCATGGTACCTGCACAGGTTTCCAGAGCGAACTATAGGACTGTGCAGCTACGCAGCGGGGCTAGCATTTACGCTTAGCCGCGCAGCCCGGGATAACTACTCAACCGGTGGTGGTGAGGTTAGACCTAGGGCCTCAGCGCTGGGACACTGGATGACCGCGAACGGCGGAGCCATGTGGGCGGCTGGTGCGGGCGGGCCCATTACTGGTAAGGGGTTCCATCTAGGAATTCTGGACGACCCTATCAAGAACGCGGAGGAAGCCAGTAGTGCGATTGTTCGAGACCGCCTTACAGACTGGTACGCTTCCACCTTCACCACGCGCGAGATGCCACATAACGGCGCGATTCTGCTCGTGCAAACCCGTTGGCACCACGACGACCTGGCAGGCTGGCTATTAGAGCGCGAACAGAGCGGCGCAGACTCGCAACATTGGCATATCGTAAGTATGCCCGCGATTGCAGAGCCTGCGCGAAGCGACTGGCCTCCAGAATGCACCATTGAGCCGGATTGCAGAAGCGAGGGTGAACCACTCTGTGGCGATCTGTTTTCCGTTAACCGTCTGCGAGCGATTGAGAGGCAAGTTGGCCCCCGGTTCTGGTCGTCGCTCTATCAGCAGCGGCCAACAGCGCGCGAGGGATGCTTTATACGCAGCGGATGGTTCGTGCTTGTGGCGGCCGCGCCGGCTCTGGTGAGAGCACGCGTGAGGTACTGGGATTTAGCATCTGCAGCTCCGGGGGCTGGCGACTACACGGTGGGCGCCCTTATGAGCGCGGATAGGGACGGTCTCTACTGGCTGGAGGACATCGCCCGGTTCGGGGTTGCCCGGGTGGGTTAGGTCCATCACGTCCTTTTGCACGGCGACTGACTTGGCGGTGACGACGTCGGTCGCCGTGTTGCTGGTCACCGCCACGGTCGGCTGGCTGGTGTCCAGGGGCGTCCAGCTGCCCGATCCGCTCGCCTGGTCGGTCAATGGCACGAATGTGCCCGTGGTCAGGTTCAATACGGGATCCGAGGAGG
>JAJZFK010000359.1 GCA_021805405.1 bacterium | reverse complement strand
CCAGATTTTGCGCGACCGAGATGTCGATGGGCTCATTATAGAATACCTGGGTGGTCAGCTTAACCTTCCAACACTGGAGGCCCTAAAGCAGACCGACCTTAAAATTGTGTTTATGGACCACGAACCTCCTGCGGGAATTGCCGGTTACCACGTTGGAGTAGATAACCGGCGAAGTACGGAACGAGCGGTTAAACACCTCGTGAGGTTTGGACACGAAGTTATTGGCTATGTGTCGAATTTTGATGACCTGTCGACGGTCGCAAACCGGCTACTCGGGTACCAGAATGGCCTGAAACACGCAGGAATAGAGTGCGCACCCGATCTCATAATGCGGGATCCGGGACCACCTGGCGACGACGATATGGAAGGCTGTGAACAGCTCGTGGAACAGCTTATGTGTCGCAAGAAGCCACCTACCGCTATCCTCACAGTGAACGATGTCGTCGCATTCAGGGTTCTCAATGCCCTCAAAATGCGCGGTATTCGAGTACCTCAGGACGTTTCGCTGATCGGGTTCGACGGAATAGAGCGCTGGTCGCAGGGCGATCGGTTTCTCACTACGTCAGAACAGCCCTTTCAGGAAATGGGTACCACAGCTGCCGAGTTGCTGTTTGAGGCCATTGAACGCGGTGAACCACATGCGTCAAAACATATTCTGCTGGACGCCCCACTTAAGGTCTATTCTTCTGTAGCACGTATACCCACAGAATAGTGCGCACGCTGACAGCCCAAGTACGGTACTGTCAGCAAAATGTTTTCGAATTACGCTTTCCCTTTCAAAAATCAGTTGACACATTTGGCTAACCTGTGTATAATCAGGTATATACTGGTTTTTCTGGTATACCGTGGTACTTATAGTCCCTTTATTTTCCCTAATACCGGTATCCAATGCCGGGAACGGAAAGGAACTCTTCATGAAACGTCGATCTGCTTTTACACTTATTGAGTTACTGGTTGTAATAGCGATAATCGCTATTCTGGCTGCCATTCTCTTCCCTGTCTTTGCTCAGGCACGTGAAAAGGCGCGCGCCATCTCTTGCCTCTCGAATACAAACCAGATGGGTATCGCACTTATGATGTATACCCAGGATTACGATGAACATCTCTGCTTCAACAATGATGGGCAATGGTATCAGTATCCAGCCGGCAGTGGAAACTACTACATTCACACGTGGATGTCCCTGTTGGAGCCATACATCAAGAACTATGCAATTTGGGTTTGCCCAAGCGCCAGTGCGAACAGCGGACTTTACGCGGGATACGACTACTCACCGGAAAGCCCCTGGAAATCCGGCCCACTAATTGGCTCTATTCAGGCAGCATTTACTCTCAACAACTACTACAACTATGACAGCAGGTACGGCGGGATCTTCCAGAGCCCATCTCCTATCTCTATTGCAGCGATTGAAGCGCCAGCTGGTCTCATGTTCTGCGCAGACGGTGGTCAAAGCCCGAACACGGCGTGGGACCCCGAGCAGATCGTAACGCAGTATCAGGGTATCACCATTAATCACACCAACAACCCGCCGTATGCAATGGCAGTTGGAACCTACTCGCAGGGTGCACTGTTTGGCAGGCACAGCGATGGCCTAAACAATGTGTTTTTCGATGGTCACTCGAAGTGGATGCGGCTCAGTGCGCTCACAGTATCAAAATTTGACTCGTCGGCTAATGGCTGTGTCTATCAGTTCTTCTCCACGAAGGACGTCTCTGGTTATCCCGCATGTACGGGATCGGAAAAGCCCGTAGAATAACCGCAACGGGGTATGGTTACCACGATGAGTTCGATTTGTCCACGGCAACACATACCCCGAACCCTCCATAGGAAGAAACACATGAAATCACCTCGGGTTGTAGCTGGTTTGTCGGCCAAGCGTACAATAGTTTTCGCGACGGTTGCAATCGTAACTTTGGCAGGTACAGGTTGTAGCAACAACAGCCAGGGTCCACAGGTACTCGCCAAAAAGTTTCCTGGAGCAATGGCACCAAAAGCAGCAGGTGCCGCAAAGAGCCCTCCCACTGTCCCACACCAGTAAGGTCCAACGCGGACCTTGACTTCGCGAATCTAGACGTTACGGTTTCAGAATCGCGACTTGGTCGACCCCCTACATTGTCACTCCTCAATTGCAAACCGCAATTCACTTCGTAGTTTATGTCGTAAATAATTCAATATCTGCCGGACACAATGCGGTTCGTCTGGCAGATATTCCTCATCGCTGATGATCGGCCTGCATCAACGGCTCCCCATAGACCAGCCTACATTTCCTGGCTATGCATCGTGCCTCAACTAATGACGTCTGTAAATGCTTCCAGCTTCGTATAGTAATGTTGACTAACGGGTAAAATGACAGTACCAAAATTGGGGAGGCAGCAATGAACCAAGAGGAACTTCGTATCCACCAAGCCGTGGACCACTCAACAGACTGGAAACGCTGGGGCCCCTACCTCTCAGAGAGAGCCTGGGGTACTGTGCGTGAGGACTACAGCCCAGACGGAAGTGCATGGGACTATTTCCCACACGACCACGCTCGCTCCCGCGCATACCGGTGGAATGAGGACGGACTTCTAGGATTCTGCGACCGAGACCAGATCATCTGTTTCGCTCTTGCACTTTGGAATCACCATGACCCTATTTTGAAGGAGCGGCTGTTTGGCCTCACAGGATCGCAGGGCAACCATGGTGAAGACGTAAAAGAGCTCTACTATTTCCTCGATTCAACCCCCACGCACTCATACATGAAAGCGCTTTACAAATATCCTCAGGCACAGTTCCCCTATAGTGACCTTGTTGCGACAAATATGGCAAGAACGAAGAATGACTTTGAATATGAGCTGCTAGACACAGGGGTGTTTGCAAATGACCGCTATTTCGACGTATTTGTTGAGTACGCAAAGGCAGAGGCGGAAGATATTCTTATCAGGATCTCGGTAGTAAATCGTGGGCCAGATACTGCCCCAATCACTGTACTGCCCACAATATGGTTTAGGAACACCTGGTCATGGTCAGGCGAAGCTCCGCCGGCGACACTCCGCAAAACAGTAAGCAATAATCCGGACGTCGTGCAGCTTGCGATTGAGCATCCCGCGCTGGGGGCGATGACCCTGTTGTGCGAACGACTTCACGAACTACCCAGCCTGCTGTTCACCGATAACGAGACAAATGCTCATAAGCTCTTTGGAGGCACAGCGCAAAACCGTTCGCAGTACACCAAGGATGGGATTAATGACGCAGTGGTAGGCAATCGCGCCGATACTGTTAACCCCGGTGAAACGGGCACGAAATGCAGCGCACTCTATGAGCTGCAGCTTGCACCAGGCGAAACCAAAGTATTGCGAATGCGCCTAACCCGTAATCCGCACGAATCTGACCCTGTTGGGCACGAGTTTGATTCTGTTTTTGAAAGGCGCATAGCAGAAGCCGACGAGTTCTACGCCAATTGCGCACCACCCCACGTAGGCGAAGAGTCACGCAAAGTGCAACGCCAGGCATTTGCGGGAATGCTATGGAGCAAGCAGTTCTATAACTACGACGTAGAACTATGGCTACAGGGCGACGCTGCCATGCCACCTCCTCCGCCAGAACGAAAAAAGGGACGCAACTGCGACTGGAAGCACCTTGACAACGCTGACGTCTTCTCTATGCCAGACAACTGGGAATACCCGTGGTATGCCGCATGGGATTTGGCGTTTCACTGCATTACGCTCGCTCTGGTTGATCCTGGGTTCGCCAAACGACAGCTGCTCCTTCTTTGCCGCGAATGGTCTATGCATCCCAATGGACAGCTACCCGCCTATGAATGGGCGTTTGGCGACGTTAACCCACCCGTTCATGCGTGGGCTGCACTACGCGTGTTTAAGATTGAACGCAGGATTACTGGCCAGGGCGACCGTCCATTTTTAGAGCGCATATTTCATAAACTGCTGCTTAATTTTACATGGTGGGTGAACCGTAAGGACCCGGATGGCCACAATGTCTTCCAGGGTGGCTTTCTGGGTATGGACAACATTGGAGTATTTGATCGAAGCGCACCGCTCCCTAATGGCGAAACTCTGGAACAGAGCGATGGAACTGCCTGGATGGGGTTTTTCTGCCTATCCATGTTCGCCATATCCGTAGAACTCGCGCGTGACAATGCAGCGTATGAAGACCTGGCCACAAAGTTTTTCGAGCACTTCCTCTACATTGCCGGGGCTTTAAACAATATTGGAGGCAGCGGTGTAAGCCTGTGGGATGAACAAGACCAGTTCTTTTATGACGTCTTGCAGCTCTCAGATGGTACAACTATCCCGTTACGCGTAAGATCCATGGTGGGGCTAATCCCGCTTCTCGCAGTAGAAGCGCTTGAGTCATCGGATCTTGACAAGATGCCGAACTTCTGCAACCGGGTAAACTGGTTTCTCGAAAACCGGCCAGACCTTGCGGGGCTTATAACTCATATACATACCCCTGGCCATGAGGATCGTCGCTTGCTTGCTCTCGTGCGTACGCACAGAATGGAAGCGGTGCTTAGCCGTATGTTAGATCCCAATGAGTTCCTTAGCGACCACGGCATTCGGAGCGTCTCGAGGTACCATGCAGAGCATCCCTATGTTCTGCACGTAGATGGAATGACTGCGGGAATTGATTACGAGCCGGCTGAGTCTCGTACATCACTCTTTGGTGGTAATTCTAACTGGCGCGGGCCCATATGGTTCCCTATCAACTACCTTCTTATAGAGGCACTACAGCGATTTGATTACTACTACGGGCCAGAGTTTAAAGTAGAGTGCCCCGTTGGGTCTGGCAACAACCTCACACTTTGGGACATCTCGCAAGAGCTATCGCGAAGACTTATCAGGCTGTTTCTACCAGATGAAAACGGCTGTCGGCCCTGCTTCGGAGGCACAGAAGTACTTCAGAAGGACCCCAATTTCAAGGATTTCCTTTTTTTCAACGAATACTTTCACGGCGACAACGGTGCAGGACTGGGTGCGAGCCACCAGACTGGTTGGACTGGGCTTGTAGCTAAATTAATTCAACAGAGCGGAGAATAGCTTAAGTTGACGCCTGAAAAATGGAAGGCCGCAGCAATAACACTGGTTGCCGTTCTTGCTGTATCCCTGGGGGAAACCCTCTTAAGCAAGGGCATGAAGGAGACCGCAGGTACTTCGGCAGCTCAAGAGGCGCTCTCCATCATCACCAACAGATATGTAATCGTTGGTACAATTCTTATGGCGCTCTACTTCGGTTGCTACATGGCAGCTCTTAAACTTGCGCCGTTCAGCTTTGTGCTACCGCTCACTGCGCTTTCTTTCATTACTGGGGGTGCATTGGCACAATTCTACCTGCACGAGAATGTTACACCGCTTAAGTGGGCAGGCTACCTCGTAATAACATTGGGTGTTGTAGTTGTAGGACTTGCGGAGGCAGCGCCCCGGTGACAATGCACACCGTTCTAATCGTTCTCTTATACACTCTGTTGGTTGCATGGTTCGTGTACACTGCAATTTCCATTGTGGCAGTGCGTTCGTGGCGAAAGCAGCTGTTTTTCGCGGATCTCAAGTTCACACCAACAGTTAGCCTTCTCAAACCTGTGAAGGGGCTAGATGCCGGTGCAGAAGCAAACTTCCGTAGCTTTTGCCAGCAGGATTACCCAGCTGACCACATTGAGATTATCTTTGGTGCGCTGGATAGCGCAGACCCTGCCCTGGTCTTAGCAGCACAGATGCAGACCGAGTATCCAAACCTGCGCATTAAAGTAGTTGCGGCACCTGCCAACACGCCAGAGTGCGAAAACCTCAAGGTGCGTAACCTCATGGCAATGTTACCGCACGCCACCCACGACTATCTGGTGCTTAGTGATAGCGACATGCGAGTTGCTCCGGACTACTTGCAGAATATCCTCGCTCCTTTTAGCAATGCAGCCTCTAAAGTAGGACTGGTGACTTGCCCCTACCGTGGATACGGTCCCAAGTCCATTGCAAGTATCCTCGAAGCGCTCGCCATAGGAAGCGAGTTTGTTCCTGGTACGCTGGTCAGCCGCATGCTTGAAGGTGTTACCTTTGCATTTGGTGCAACCATCGTGGTGAGGGCTAGCGACCTGCAGGAAATTGGCGGGCTCCCGCGCTTTGCAAATGTACTTGCCGACGACTACCAGATGGCGCAGGCGATGCTCGCTCACGGTAAAACATTAGTGGCCGCCCCACACGTGGTGGACGACGTTATGGGTGGTGAAACGCTGCGCTCCATCTGGCGGCGGCGGTTGCGCTGGGCGCGCACAATACGCGTAAGCCGACCTGGTGGATACGCCGGCTCTGTAGTGACGTACGGCACGGTAATTGCGCTGCTGGCGCCGCTGCTTGGCGGCATACACCTTGTGCCTATGCTTACCGTAGCCACGGTATGGGCAACGCGGGCCATTGCATCGTGGTTAATTGCCGGTTACACCGGCGACACCACCATAAAACG
>JAJZFK010000509.1 GCA_021805405.1 bacterium | reverse complement strand
CTGGTCGCCCTTTCGCTAACTCCGGTGCCTGTCCCACGATGTTGGCTGCTTCCTTGCGCGTCATTTCCGCCGCCTCACTGTTGGAGGAAATCACGTGCGGTGTCATGAATATCACCAGCTCGGTTCGATTGTTGACATGTTCGCGCGAGCGGAAGAACTGCCCGACCAGTGGGATATCGGAGAGGATGGGTATCTTGTTCACCGTAACGCTGGAGTTGCTCTGTATGAGGCCGCCAACAGCTACCGTTCTACCATCCTGTATAGAGACCTCGGTATCTGCTGTGCGCTCATTCACGATGGGCACCTGTGTGGCTACCGTGCCGCTGCCCAGCGTTTCATACTGCAGCAGGTCGCTGGCAATTGCGTACAGGTCAATAGTCACGAGGCCGTCGCGGGTGATGCGCGGCGTAACGTCAAGCTGATAACCTACCTGGGCGTACTGCACCTGCGGCGGTATAATCGTGCCGAAGCTGGAGATTGGCTGACTGCCGTAGTACGGTATCTGCGTGGCAATCGTAATTCGCGCCTCCTGATCATTGGATGTGAATATCTTTGGAGTTGCAATCACTTTTACGCGGCTGTCGTTTTCAAGCGCCTGCATGAGGCCCGCATAGCTTGCGCCATTGAGTGCAAACTGGGCGCCCGTTGCAGTAGGATCTAGTGCGGTGCCGCTGGTACCGGTGTTGAAGCCCGGCTGCGTAAGGTTGATCTGAGCGTTGCCCGTGTTGCTGTGCCCAAAGAGGTTCTGGAAGAGGCCAGAAAGCGAGAAGCCCAGTTTCTGGTCCTTGTTTAGCGTTACCTCGGCTATGATCACGTTTACCTCAACCTGCCGTGGCACTACATCCAGCTCTTCCACCAGCTTCTTTACCGCCTCGTAGTTATCCGGTGTGGTGGTAACGATGATGCTGTCACCTGTTGGCGATGCAGTTACGTAAACGTTGTTCTGCAGCTGCAGCAGGTTGGAGTAGACGCCGTTGCGCCCAAGGCCGTACTGCGGGCCGGAGTTTTGGCCCAGCGTACGGTTATTACCTCCACCTCCAAACCGGAAGAACTGGCGCGTGGGGTCGGTACTGGCGCTGGTGGTACTGCTTCCAGGTATCTGTGTTGGCACAAAGCCCTGCGACGTCATTACGCCAGGTACATCAGTTGAAAGCGAATTACCCGGCGCGTTTGGCGGTGCTGGGGGTTCTGTTGCCCTCCCACCAGTTGCTGAGGTGGAGCCCAAAGAACGGTTGATTTTTGGCGGGATGAGGCCGTTGTTGCCAAAAGTGCTGCCATTGTTCACAAAGGTGTTTCCAAATCCCAGGTTCTGCTGCTGCTGTGTATCAAACGCCTGGCTAAGGGCGTAGGCCACATCCGAGGCCTGCGCGTTCTTAAGCGGGAAGACGAACGTTGTCGCCTCGCTAGGAACCTGCCTGTCCAGCGAATCGATTAGGCGAGTAATCGTGCGCAGTCGATCTGGCGTAGCTGTTATGAGCAGCGAGTTGGTGCGCGGGTCTGCCACAACCTTGCCAAATGGATCGCTACTAGAAACATTGTCCTGGTTCTGGTTGTTGTTCTGGTTACCGAAAAAGGCGAAGCGGCCAAATACACGCTGCTGAAAGTTTGCGTTGCTGCTTGCAGCGCCGTAACCCGACTCGTTAGAGAGCACTGTGTTAACCAGGTTTGCCACATCCTGTGCGTTGGCGTAGACTATTTTGCGAACAGAAGTAGTGAGCGGGTTATTGTCCTGGTCATCCAGTCTGCCAATGATATCCTGAGCAACACGCTGCTGATTATCTGGTGATGCGATCACCAGCACTGAGTTCGTTCGTGGATCCGCTACAGCAAATACAGATGGCTTTGCGGTGGGCGCTGGGGGTGCCTGTCCTGGTGGTGTGAAGCCTGGTCGACCACCTGGAGGTGCAGCCGGTGCGCCGGTGGAGCTAAGTTGCTTGTAGACATTGTTGATGATATCGGCGATGTCACCGGCCTGGGCACGGCGCAGCGGGTAGACGCGTAGTTCGGTTCTATCCGACGCCTTGTCGAGCGCGTGAGCGAGTGCGATAAACCGCTGAACGTTGCTGGCCGTATCGGTTAGGATGAGCGCGTTAGTCTGAGCGCTCGCTACGAGGCTTGCCCCGGTATTGGTAAGGGGCTTTAGCTCCTTGGCAAGCGTGTCAGCGTCCACATTTTCCAGTGGTATAACCTGGGTCATCACCTGGTCACGCGGGTCTACTGGCGTTGGACCGTTATTGTTCACGCCGGGATTTAGTAACGATGAGTTTTGGCTGGCAACGCTAAAAGGCACAACGCTGATGACATGATTCTTGTCGATAGCAGTAAACCCGCGGGCAGCAATTACCTGCTGTAGAATCATGAACGCCTGATCCAGGGTAACCGGTGTGGGATTAATAACGGTTACGTTACCCGCCAGGCTGGGGTCGGCAACCACGGTCTCATTAGCCATTCGGGCGTAGAGGCTAAGCACGTCGATGATGTTGCTGCCATGGAACTCGAAGGAGAACCGGCTGCCCGGTGCACCACCCATTCCGCCAGGCATACCGCCGCCACCCGGGAACCCGCGGAACCCACCACGTGGGAAGCCCTTGAACCCTCCAGGAGGCATACCCTTGAAGCCACCGGGCGGAAATCCCTTAAAGCCTGCGGCACGTCCATTACCACGAATGCGCCTCTTTGGCACCACCGTGAGGCTAGCTTTGGCGGTATGCTTGGGCTTGGCAGGCTTTTTGGCTGTGGGCGGAGCAGCTAGAGCGGCCGTGCCCAATACCACAGCGAGGCATAACGGCGGAAGCACGCGGGAGTACCGCAACCTGTTGTGTGCCGCTGCATCATGGCGGTTCAGTAGTTCAGCTGGCGTCATTCTGTCTCTCCTCGTTCAACCCCTGTAGTCTGTTCGAACTTCTAATACCGGCGTACGTCATTAGCCCTTCCCCGCTGCTTTACGCATACGAGCGAAAGCCTGCCGCATCTGTGGCGTTATCTTGAAGCCCTGCGGAAGCGCAAAGGTGCCCATCGTTGGCGCGGCTGTAGCAGCAGGCGGTGCAGGCATACCAGGTTTGGGTGCAGCGGCGGCAGGCGGGGCCGCAGCCGTGGTGGCGCTTGCATTGAGCGGCACGGGATTAATAGTATCTGCGCGGTTCATTAGGTGATCTTCACCGTTCAGCTTTACGGTTACGGAGGTCTGAGATACGGACAGCACCTTGCCACCCATAAAGAATGAGCCAACACCCACCCACTCGCCGGGTTGCCCGTTACTGGGCTCCAGCAGAGCTTGGTCTTTGCCATTAACCGTCACGGTACCGGTATAGCTCCAGCCAGCCAGTGGATCTACCGGCATCGGCCTTACAGCCATTACGTGCTCCGTATGCCGAGGCGCCGGCGGCAACGGCGGCGCGAATAGGTTCGCTCGCACTGCAGTGGTATAGTAGCTAATGGATTTGCCAGATTTAGCAGCGGGCTTCACTTTATGTCGACTTGCTGAGACCTTATGCAGTGATACCGTAGGTGAAGGCGTAGTCCCTTGGGAGTGGGCAAATACCACTAGAAAACTTATTCCTATGGCCGCCAACACGCCAATGACCGCCCATGTTCGTATGGGTTTTACTGTTACGGCTTTTTGCTCTGTGGGATAGGCTGCACCAAAGAGCGGCCCAGATGGGATATTATGACCCTGTTTGCGTGCCATTTTGGTTATCTCCCTTTGTAGGTACATCTGTTGTAAATGTGCTAATTCTTGCTGAAACATTGATCGTGGCAAAGTGGGTGTCGCCGGAATGAACGTCCACGTGGTCTACCACAAGCTTGCCCTTTGGGTTTTCTACCCGGTAAAGGAATTCAATAACGTTGGGGTGGAACGGTGCCTTGAAATCGACCTGCACCGGTACCCGTAGCGCGGCGCCATTCTCGGTAAGCTGAGAATGCAAGGGCCGGATGGAGTCCAGATGCACACCCGACTTCTTGGCAATAGCCATTAGCCTTGTTACCATCGCTGGGGCGATGGCACCCGGGCTGTCGCTGCTTGTCCACGCGGCCAGTTTCGCCTGCATGGCGTCGTCCTGCTTACCAAGTGCCACGTACTGCACCTTGCCGTCCTCGTATTTTTTGCGGGCATCGGCTGCAGAAAGCAGTGACCCGCCAGTAGAAGACGATCCGCCCCCGCTAAAAGTCATGTAGCCCGCCACCAACAGTATCACAACCATGACAGCGACCAGGACCTTTTCTCGCGTTGTCTTCATTACGAGGCACCTCCTGTGGTACTTGAAGCAGCGGGTGGAACCCCGATATCACAGCTAATTACGAACCCGGTAACAGTTTTCTGAATGGTTGTGGGACCTTTCGCTGCCGGCGGCGGAGCAACCGGCGGGGTTCCAGGCTGCACAGGTGGGCCGCCTGGCCCAGGACCGCCACCAGGATGAAAGCCGTGTGAACCGCCAAATCTTCGACCGTGCATAAAAGGTTGCTGTCCGGGAGCTCCACCTGGCATAATGGGCGGCTGGCCTGGTTGAATAACAACCGGTGCACCCGTCATGGGTCCAGCCTGGAATGCGGCAGGTGAAACTGTTACGGCTGGCTGTGGACCGCCAAACCCCGGCAACGGCGTTACACCCGGTACCTGCGGCATAGCTGGTGCCGGCAGGCTCTGCTGCACATCCCCCAGAAATGTGAGGCGCACATGCGAAAAGACTGGCGACGCCCTCAACGACTGCACCAGCCTCGTGGCCAATTCGGCAGACATCGCACTTCCGCGAATGGTGAGCGTCTTACCGCGTTGCAACGTCAGATCGGTTAGCCATATCTTTTTGGCGTCCGGCATAGCGCCAGAAATTCCCTCCAGGATACTCACAATAGGATGCGCTCTATCCAGACCGGTATTAACAATATCGTAGAGCGCGGCAATTTTGGCGTCCTGATCTACTCGCTGTTTTAAGCGTGGCTTCAGTTCATTCCAGTTCCTGTTGGCATCCACCTGCTCCTGGTGCTGTTTGGCGCTACTTGCGAGGTAACTCTGCACCTGCATACCGCCAACAATCAGGATGGCCACTGCGGCAACTGCTCCCAGGGTAAGGTTACGGCTCCTCTGCCTTCGGGCAGTTAGCTCCGCGGGCTCTTCCGGAATGAGGTTAACACGAGCAATGTTGCGGCCCTGCGTCTGCAGCGCGAGGCCGGTAGCAGACGCATATTTTAGGGCATCGGCGTCCTGGCTGCTCATGGGCTGCCTGTTATAGATGGAGACAGGCGCCTCCAGTATGTCGCCAAGCGCACTCAGCAGTTTCGGATTTCCGGTAACTGCGTCGCCAACCAGAAACGTGGTAGCTATCGCACTCTCCCGCAGTTCCGTTCGGCTTGCACTTATTGAGCGGGCAATCTCTCTAGCCAGGCTGTCATCTGCGGCATCCGCAACCGATGACGCACGGGTAAATACAACACGTGATCCGGCTGTCACCACAACATCAATTTCAGTGCGCTCAACTGAAACAAGTGCAACAGGCTCTACATTGTCGCGAATAAGCTCAGCAAGCGCGAGCGAGGATACGGTAAGCAGGGTAAGCCGCAGACCAGCCAGCTTAAACGCAGCCATCACCTGTTCAACCAGCATGCGCCGCGCGGCA
Organism: bacterium; assembly: GCA_021805405.1. Lineage (GTDB taxonomy): Bacteria > Armatimonadota > Chthonomonadetes > Chthonomonadales > Chthonomonadaceae > JAJZFK01. Next base: position 880 of record JAJZFK010000509.1, on the reverse strand, counting down.
GCAAGCAGCACAGTCGTCATACCATCAGCCTCGGCTTCGGGCTCAAGGTGATAACCTAGAACAACCTCTTCCAACGGGTACAGTACATATTGTTGCGCTTCAAACGCGAGCATTCCCCGCAGTTCCTCTGGCGGCGCATAGGGTAGACGCACGGGCCTTAGGGTGACCATGCGCCGTGGCAGAGAAACCACCACATCTTTGCCAGTAACGCCTGCCGATAGCACTGCCTGTTGTAGTGCAGAGGCGAGCATCTGAACAGTACCGTTACCGCTTCCACTCCAGAAATCGGGAGATAGCGGTGCGCTGCCGCGGCGCGTCACGTGTGCGTCGTCACCACGAAGCCCTGTTACCTCGACTACTCTCACCACCTGCATGCCGAGTTCTACGGCTACACATGTGCTGCTAGACGAACCTGATTGTTGGTTGCTGCGAGCCATCGTTTCTCCTAAAGCCCGCCAGTATTGCTGGATGGGGTGCTGCTGGAACCTGCTGTGGACGCTGTTGGTGTTGGCAGAACAGGTGGAGGCGACCACTGCCACCAGCCTGGCGCACGCTGCACATGGTGCCACGAAAGTATCTGCGGGCCGTTTGGCGTTAGCTCCGCCAGTGCCTGTACCGCATAGACCTGCTGACTGCCGCGCATTCGCACCAGAACTCGTATGCGATACGTTGAACATTTTGCGGTGAGGTGGCCAACCGTGTTCTGCAGCTCTGCCGTTGTAATGCCGGGTAACGTAAACAGATCCGCCAACGTCTGGAAGGCTTGCCCTGTTGACCGGTACTGCAGGATCGCGTTAAGTAGCGTCATGTCCATGCCCGGCACTGTTGCTAGCACTTCCGCAGGAGCCGTGTTGATGTCAACCACGTCATTACGGTACGG
>JAJZFK010000130.1 GCA_021805405.1 bacterium | reverse complement strand
GTTGTGTTTGCAATTTGCCACGCGGTTTGAGCAGGTGAGATGCGGCCAAAGTGGCTGGCACCGGGATCGGCGGCGAGAAACGTCACGGGAACGTAAGCCCCCAGCCGTAACCTTTGATACTGCAGGCGGTTGACGTGCGCCCAACCTGTGTAGGCAACGCCATTGTACCCAAAGCTATATAGAAGGTTGCCACCGGCTAAAGGCACTGCCGAACCTGGTTCGTTATTGATGATCTGGGCACGGGCAACTCGGCCGTCGCGTGCCAATGCTACTTCGCGATTTATGCGCACCAAGCCTGATGAAACTATTATTATGCCCAACACCACTGCCAGAGAGATACTCGCACGATGCATAACCTGGGCAGAAAGTGTTGCGTTGGCCTTACGACCAGCGGACAATTTAGCGGCCTTGATCCGTTTGGCACGAATCGTTCGACGAGGTAGAAATGCGGGAACCAAAAGCACCGTACCTATCGCAAGAACCCCAAAGCAGGCGGGTGAAGCTGGTCCCCACACACCAGACAATACCTGTGACACAACGAATCCGGCACCCAGTGGAAGCCCCACTGTGCGAAGAGCGCCAAGCCATCTTTTGGTGTTGCTACTCTGGGCCATTTTTCATGTTTCTACCGCACGAGTTACCGATAAAACCTGATTAGCTCACGCCGGAATAATAAATTGTACACCCTATAATGGCATGTACCGTCAACGCATTTCTTGGCCGCCCGTAACATTCAGCGCCTGCCCTGTCATATAATTAGCTTCGTTTGAGGCAAGAAATACGACAACGTTGCATACATCCTCATACGTGCATCCACGTCCTAATGGCACCTGGGATTCGTATTTTCGGCGAACTTCCTCTACCGTTAGACCTTGCGTGCGTGCATACTGTTCATAAAGGCTATCTTGCCAGAGGGTTCCATCAAGAAGATTACCCGGGCAAACAGCATTCACCCGGATATTGTAGGGTGCCAGGTCGAGGGCTATCGACTGCGTGAGACCAATACCCCCAAATTTTGACGCGGCATATGCACTATTGCGAAACGAGCCTTTCTTGCCACTTTTACTGTTAATCTGAATGATGTTGCCGCGATTGTGGTCCTTCATCACGCGTGCTGCAGCCTGTGCACATAAGAAATAACCGTACAGATTTACCTCCATCACGGTTTTCCAGTCTCCAGGGTCTACTTCCGTAATGTCACCAGCTTTCAAAATTCCTGCATTGGCCACGAGGATGTCCAGCGTGCCAAAATTATCCACGGCACATTGAACCATAGCCGCGGCGTCACCGGCATCTGCCACGTTTGCACGGATAGGTACCGCCTCGACATCTAGCAGCTTGCCAAGTTCGGCTGCGAGGCTCTCAGCTTTGTGGAAATTGAGGTCCGAAATTACGATACCTCGACATCCTTCACTTGCGAACCGACGCGCAATAGACTCGCCCAATCCTTGGGCGGACCCTGTTACCAGGGCAACCTGGTCTTTAAGCCTCTGCATCGACCGTTCCTCCCAGCTTAAGCTTCAATAGCTCCTCTTCGGCTTCCGTGGTCCAGAACATACCATCACGAAGTTTTGCGGCCACGGTAGGTAGTTCCGTTTTAAGCTGTTCAAGCGACATGAGGGGAAGATCATGAATGAGCGGGAAGATGAGGGTTTTACCTGTAAACCTGCCATCCTTCACGGCAGCAAGCCCCTCGCGGGCAGCTTCCATACCGCCAATGGCGGCAAGCGAGGTATTTGTAGAGAGCGCACCGCTTTGCACACGACTTAACGTTTCACGCATATCCGCGAGAGATGAGCCACTGCTGCCCAAAAACCTGCAGCCGTGCAGTGAGATCAGGTTGGTATCTAATGCCGCCATTGTACCGCGAGCGACACCCGCGAATATGTTAAACCAGCCACCTGTTGCCAGAAACTGCGCGGCATGCTCAATAACTTTCGCGACCGGTACTAGCGAAACAATGTCATCAAACCCATGGTTGCTCGTGAGGTCCCGCAGCATGGCATCAAACAACTGGGGGTCCATGAGGCCCGGATTTACTGCCACAAGTTTGATACCACGCTTCCGTGCCATCTCGCCAAAGCGATCTACCACGCTCTGCAGCCTTACGCCGTCGAGATCTGTTGCGACGATACAGGCTGGTGGGTTTGGAAGCTGAATTGCGCGCTGCACATGCATCTGCCCCATTGGGCCACCTGCTCCCACCAACCATGCGATACCACCAGAGCGCAATTCTGCGGCACGTGGCTCCAAATAGAGGTTTTGTGGCGAGGTACCTGTATCCGCAAGATAGTAGTGCCAGTTATAGTGAATGCGGCCGATGTCGAGCGTAAGTGGCCGGGCAAGTTTACCCGCCCCTTTAAGGTTGAAGATACCGTGATCAGCAAGAAGTGTCGCTGCCGTCTCAAGCACACCCTCGTCCATGCCCCCCAACACAACAATGTCGTCAAAGCCAGCTGGTACATCGTGGTCACGCAGGGTTGCAAGTTCTGCACCGGCCCTTAACGTTACAGGAACACCCCGCACAGTGGCTGGCAGGGCGTCCGCTTGTGCATCTGCGCCGAACGGCACCACAACGAGCGAATGGGGTGCTTTTTCAGCGTCAATCATCCACTCCATGTCTTCCAGTTGAGCACCGGTGCCGAGTATCACCAAAAGGTTTCCTGATGGCTTAAACGCGGTCCTGTGACCTTGGGCATAGGCAGAAACCACGCAGGCCCAGGGTTCAGTTAGGGCGCTCTCAACATAACCAGTACTTTTGTTCAGCGGAAGAAGGTAGCAACCCTCGTCACCGTTAATTATGGGTGCGCCAATGACGCTATATTCGGCGAGGCCTCCGCGAATTGCATAACCGTAGGCCATACTTGTGCCCTGGTAGAACACATCTGCCTGTATTACAAAGCGATCCCCAATGTTGAATCTGTCCTTGAGGCTAGAACCAACACCTACTACTGTGCAGGCCACTTCATGTCCAAGCGTAACAGGGTCCCTCTGCAGGTCACGACCGGTCATGCGGGGGTGCTGGTTACCCAGTGCAATAACTTTTGTGTCCGAAAAGCAGAGACCACAGGCATCCTGGCGCACCAGCAGTTCATTGTCACTGAACTGAGGTACCTCCACCTCCTCTGGTTTTCCTTCGTTGCCAAAGTTCTCCAGGCCCGCACCGTATAGGTGCCAGCGCAACATGCGGTGGGGTATTGGTTCCGTACCAAAGCGAAAAGAGTCGAGAGTCTCTCGCGGCATTTGTGTGTATTCCTCTCATGAGCTAACAAAGCAAATTGTGTTCAATTACAAGTTAGTTCATCAACATAGAAATTCCTTCACGCTAGTCCACTTAAAGCAAAAAACGGTGCAATGAATGGGTTGCACTCATTGCACCGGTGGGCTTCACCCGACCATGGCCCGGGTGAGGCAGGACACGGAAACTTCCATATGTCGTACCTCCTTTCGATTTGCAGTACCGAAGCACTGCTGTCAATATATCGCACAGCCCGTCATATTTGCTCAGTTGCCTTTTTCAAGCTGGCGTTGACGGTAATGTTCATCTGGGCGCGTGTGGATCCGGCGGACGTTGTCTAACGTAAGGAAATTTGGTCCACCAATGGCATAAGTACCAAGCAGCACGCGAGCGGTTTTAACGTACATGGACGTTACTGTCTGTACATCGCGAACAGATTTGCCGAGCGCAATGAGGCCGTGGTTCTGCATGAGCACGGTCTTCGGCCACTCTCCGTGTTCTTCGTGAAACTCCAAAACCCGAGTCCTTATTAATCGGGCAAGAGGTATGCCCGGGTCGGTGTATTCCACAAAGCAGACAGCTGGGCCGCAGCATACTGTTTCATCCGGAGATAGTCGTCCACTAACTGCTTCGCGAGCACCCTTTGAACAGAGTATAGCGTTTACCGCCGTAGGGTGGGTATGGCCCACAAAATTGATGTCTGGAAGCGATAGGAAAAATGCATGAAAGAAGGTTTCAACCGATGGCATCACGCCGCCATTCGGGTTTGAAACACAATCCTTCAGGGCAGATTTTACCAGCTCATCCGACAGGTCTGGACCGTCCAGCGTTGCAAGTGCTCGTGCAAAGTTAACCTCACAAAAACCGCTTGGGGTTATCGTCCCCAAGTGACGCCCGCTCGCCTTTACAAAAAAGGTTTCGTTCGTAAATCGGCCCGACGAGTTGCCCTCACCCAAAATAGTGAGGTCGTTCGCAGGATCGCCCAGCCAATGCGACAGTGCCGTCAGCTGCTCTAGAACTTCATCCGGTGATTCCAATGTGTATCCCTCCAGGTCTGTTGTCAATGATCATATGTTCTGCTTGACATGCGGATTTTCCTACACGATAACCAGTGGCTGGCGTTATTCGTAATCTGCGTTCGTGGCTCATTTCATCCACAAGTTGCTATAATGTATCGTGAACGACAAAAATGATAATATAACCAATAACCTCCGACGGCTGCCCGCTGTCGGTACTCTTCTAGACCAGCCGATGGTTCGCGCAAGTACGCGGCTTCACGGCCTCGAAATAGTGACGAGTGCTGTTCGCAGTGTGGTAGAGCGAGTACGCAGTCGCTGCATAGCGGAAGTAACCGAGGTACCGCCCATTGATGAGCTTGCGGCAGCGATATGTGAGGAGGCAGACGCACTATGTGTTGCAGAGCTTCCGCAGGCGATAAACGCAACGGGTGTAATCCTCCACACCGGGCTAGGACGAGCGAGATTGGCACCAGCGGCCGCTGAAGCTGTTTACAGAACGGCATTGGGCCATAGCCTGGTTGAATTTGATATTGAAACCGGAAAGCGAGGAAACCGTCAACATCATGTAGTGGACTTACTTCGCGCACTCACCAGCGCCGAAGAAGCGCTTGTGGTTAACAACTGTGCTGCAGCGGTATTTCTCGCCGTGAGTGCGGTAGCTTCTGGGCGCGAAGTGATTATCTCGCGTGGTCAGATGGTGGAGATAGGCGGAGGATTTCGCTTGCCCGAAATCATTGAGGCAGCAGGGGCACGGTTGCGAGAGGTGGGTACCACTAATAAGACGAGGGTTGGCGACTATGCTAGTGCGATAACTTCGGACACTGCTATGATATTGCGCTGTCATCCCTCCAATTTTGCGATGACTGGCTTTGTAGAGGAAACTGACATTCGCGAGCTTGCCGCGCTTGGCACAAAACGTGGAGTCGTGGTACTAGATGATCAAGGCAGTGGCAACCTGCATCCAGCTCCTTGGGCCGATAGCTCTGTTCGGTCAAGCATAGTGGCTGGAGCAGGGCTGGTCACCTTTAGCGGTGATAAGTTGCTTGGCGGCCCACAGTGCGGCGTTATAGCCGGACACAGTGTACTTGTTCACCAGGCTGCGCGACATCCATTGGCACGGGCGATGCGCATAGACAAGTTGTCGTTGGCGGGGTTGCGGGCGACGCTTCAACTGCATCTTCGGTCGGATTGTGGCGAGGGTGTCCCAACCATTAAGTATATGAACCGTGACAGTGTCGAACTAAAGAAGATGGCGACTACACTTGGGGGATTGATTCGCCGCCGTGTAACCGCGCAGTTAGCAACAGTGTCGGTGCGAGACTCAATTTCCGAGGTGGGAGGTGGCTCTATGCCTCACAAGCAGATGCCAACCTGGTGTGTCGTTGTCCAACCAAATACCTGTAATGTTGAGCAGCTAGCTGTGGCACTGCGCAGGAACAAACCAGCCATCATTGCGAGGATACGCGACAGGGCACTCTGGCTCGATCCGCGCTCGATGAACCGGGACGAGTTTACGCTAACTGCTGATGCAGTTAGGATTGCGCTTGGCGGCAGCCAACTTGCTGGATAGGCGTGATTGTGCAATGCTGCGTGTGAGCAAATGCAAGGGAGGTATGCGTGGACGATCATGGAATCTCCAGTTTAGGTGGGCCGATGTCGCCATCAGTGCCAATTGATCCTGAAGAATTACAAACTGTTTGGCGTTGGGTGGACAGCCTCCGCGCAGATAGTCCGATTCGCCTTGCAGCGACAAAAGTGATTACCCAGACAATTCTAACGAATGAGGATTTTGAGCAGTGCCTTAGTGCATTTCATCCAGGTGTCCGCCAGCCATGGCAACAGAGAATAGTTGCCACCTGGATACTTGGCCGCTGTCGCCTTCGCGATGACCAACTGCCTCGTGTCGTCGCAGAACTTATCGCACTTGTAAGGTATGGTGCTAACGGACGCTACTGGGATCCCAGTAACGGAATGGGCACCGTAGGTCGTCGACCACAGTCTTCAGTAGGAATTGCAGTCGTAATAACATTTTGTATACTGTGGTTGCATCCATCCATTGTAGCACTTCCCGCGGTAGTGACAATTATATTACTGTCAAGGTCAAAGGCCAAAGCTCGCGTAGCACGCCGATCCACACAGGTTGAGGCCATTCGGGCGATGGGGAGAATTGGTTCCTTTCAGTTTCTTGATGAGTTGAGCGAGCAGGCTTGTAATGCCCGCACATTCCGGGTAAGGCAGTTAGCATCTGCAGCAT
>JAJZFK010000146.1 GCA_021805405.1 bacterium | reverse complement strand
CATTGAAGTTTTGGTCTTCAACCGGAGAAATCGGATGTGCGACGTATTGATAGACTGGCCAGATGGAGATCATACCGTGAATGTGGGCCCGGTGGAAATCGCTTAAAAGCGCTTTCGGATTGGGATATCGCACTGGATTCATGATATGAGATCCCCATGCATATGGGTTCCAGTAGTCCCAGTCCTGAACGATACAATCCAGCGGAATTTGATTATCGCGATAGCCGTCCTTTACTGCTTCCAGTTCTGCCTGACTCTCATATTTGTCCTTCGACTGAAAAAGGCCGTAGGACCATTTGGGGAACAGCGGAGCCGCACCTGTTGCAACGCGGTACAGGGATATAACCTTGTCGATGCTTGGGCCGTAAAAGAAATAGTAATCCACCATGTCTCCGCAATGAGAAACATAGCTGTATTCAGTATTGCTTTCAACATCACCGTAAAAATCGGATGGCGAGGCGTTGTCCCAAAGTAGTCCATAGCCTTTGCTGGAGACTAATACCGGGATGTTGATCTCAGTATTAGCATTAAGCATGTGCTCGTGAGCTCCCTTAAGATTGAGAATATCGTCCTGATGCTGGCCCAGACCATAAAGGGCTTCATTGGTGGGCGACTGATATACGTCTGCAATCCTGTTTGTGTCGACACCGGATACCGTAGCAGGGGTAACAGATTTACTGTTTTCGTTGGCTTCAGCAAGGATAACATTGTTCTGTAGGTCCGAGAAGGTAACTGCCCCGGTGCTTCTGGTCACCTCTACTTTCAGCCGCGAAGTCTGAATTGTGACAGTACGTCCGTTTTTGCTGACGTTGAAGTTCGATTTTCCCCAGGCTTTGTTGACAACCAGAGATTGCTTTGCAGGGAGTGAGGCCGCAGAGGTATATTGAATGCGGATAATGTCTGGCTGACACACCTGAACTCGCATTACGCCCTGTCTCAAAGTAAAGATCGCACCATGTGCATCCGTTTTGAAACCGACCACGGCCAATGTCGAAGGGGTGGTATTACCAGCCGGTAAATTCCCGACTGTTTGACCTGAAGCAAACGACGCGTCAACTGCCAGCATCACAGCCATTAGCAACGTTACATACCTGCTCAATGTGCGCATTCATCGACCTTCTTTCATGAGGTGCTTGATCTCTCGTATCGCCACCAGTTCCATTTGCGAACCGTAATGAGGCCCCGTTCGGGTATAGCAGGGCTCGATACCCGTTAGTTTCAGGTTTAGTGCCCAGCCACGAGGCTTGAATGGCGCACCAAACCGCCCTCATGAAAATAGTCGACGTCTAGCCAGCCTCTGCTTCTAACTGGGTTATAGTTGAAGATCCCAAAACGCTCTCCCTGGAATGTGGCCAGCGTGAAATGCATGGGAAACGTGCCGCCCAACGTCTTAAAATGCTCCCCGTCGCTACTGTAGCTGAACTGCGCAAGATTTGAGATGAAATCACAGTGGATAGCGAACCACAGTGTCGTGCCAGGCACTGATGTGACCGTATTGGTAATGTCTTCCGAAGGTGTTCGCAGGTCTCCGTTCTGGTTGACCACCCTCACAATCTTTTGGCCCGTTGAGTCCCGGTATACGGCAATGTAGCCAAAATGCTGTTCCAACAAGCAAAGCCCAGCACGATCACCCGCCTGTAGATGACTAGTGTCAAACTTTATGACACCGGTACATTCCGGTCCCACTGTGCGTTGCGTAAGCGTGTTACGCGCGTTCGTCAGGTTTGGTGCAGTCTCGGTTTGAAGGCGCAGGTTGCCCGGCCTTGCAGACAACGACCATTTTGTGTTGTCGGGGTTGTGGTTCCATTGCCACTGAAGGCCCAATGAGCGACCAGAAAAGTCGTCAGACGAGGGTATGGCTGTAATTGGTACCTTTCCAACTGCTGGCATTCGGCTGGTAACAGGAAATCCTGGCGATGCGGGGTTCCCGAAATAGGGCCAGCCCTCGCTCCAGGTAATCGGCCCTATCCATGTGGTGCGACCAACCGGGCCAGTATCGGCGAGCGAAAAGCCCCACCAGTCACCATTTGAAAGTTGAACAATGCCGCCCTGGTGCGGTGCATGCCACGGCATATCGTTTGCGCACACAGTAGTACTTACAAATGGGCCGTCGCGATGCTTGGAACGCGAGCAAGCGATTGTAGCGTTCATAGAATACACGGCGTTGAAAACGTAGTACATTCCGTTAGTCTTGTAAGCGTGCGAGCCTTCACCGTCGTGATGAGGCAGAGTAAACGCAGGGGTATTCGAGATGACTTCCGTGAGGTCCGGATTTAACACGGCGACCGATATCCTGCCACCCGTCCCATTGTAAACTAGTGGGGTGCCATCGTCATCGAACATGAGACCAGGGTCGAACAGATACCCGTTCAGGCGGTTCATTTTCCACGGACCTGCCGGGTGCGCGGCGCGAAACACAACAGTACCCGCATTCTGTATATTGTCAACAATATAGAATATTCCGTTGTGGTAGCGCAGGCTGGGGGCCCAAACTCCCTGCGCGTATTCGCTGCCGCCTTCCAGGTTGTATTTGGGGCCAAAGTTAAGTGACTCTGCCGCATATCCTGCAATGTTCCAATTAATAAGGTCGCGTGAGTGAAGGATCTCGAGGCCGGGCACGCTCACGAAGGTCGTTGTCACCAGGTAAAAGTCGTTGCCAACGCGAATGATGTCTGGGTCAGGGTAGTCCCCGTAGAGTACCGGGTTGGTGAACGTTCCGTTGCCGTTGTCAGCTATTAAGCCGCGAACGGCGGTGAGGTGTGCTGGCCCTGCTGCCTGAGCCTGTGCGGACACCTGGCCCATCAACATTACCGCCGCAGAAATTAACACAGCCCGTCCATACAGGATGGTTAATTGACGCGAACAACTGTGGCCATCTCTCTTACGGTTGAACAATCTTGTACTCCCTCTATCCTGTACAATGCCAATTAAAACAGCGATCGTGGCAATTCGCCAGTTGCTAGTGCACAGCACCTCGCAAGCCGCAAGGAATTGCAGACGGTTAGCCATGCGGCATGCCCGTCGACTCCCGGATGATTAGCCCGGAGGGGATCTGTATCTCCCGAGGCGACGGATCGAAGCCCTCTTTAAGCCCCTTAACCAGCTCGCGCATCGCAGTTTGGCCCATCTCCCCCCATGGTGAAGCGCAGGTTGTGAGCGGCGGGCTGCTTAGCCATGCCGCACTAAGATCCGAAAACCCAACAATGGAAATATCGTCTGGTACCCGTAGTCCTCTCCGCTGGCATGCCTGAATGGCGACGAGGGCCGCCTCATCGCGCCAACAGAAGATAGCAGTGGGCCGCCCAGCGGGGTGATCAAGCAGTGAAGCAGTTGCAGCTACGCAAGTGCTTGCGTCGTGAACCACGTTGGCCCCGCGACCATAGACTTCCATCCTTTCACGGCTGACGTACCCTTTCGGAACTGGCAGGCCCCGATTGTCCATTTCTCGAAGGAAAAGCCCTTCACGAGCAAGAATTCCCTCAGTTGGCTGCGATTCAAATCCACTGGAGATAAACGCAATCCTGCTATGCCCCAGGTCTAAAAGCTGCGTTAGTGCTTCACAGCATCCCACTGCGTCATCTGCCGAAACGCGAATTCCGTACGGCTGAGCCACCCATTCATCCACGGTAACCACCGGCATTCCCGCTCGATTTGCCTCCTCATACAGAGGACGTTTATCCAGCACAACGCGTAGGAGCAAGCCCTCCAGGCGCAACTCCATGCACTGCCGAATGCGCTCTGCAAAGGTCTCGGATGTAGCAGAAAGTACTTTAAGGGTAAAGCCTTCCTTCTCAGCTTCCGCCATGGCACCCACAAGGGTGTGCCAGTATGGCTCATAATGCTCATCGTCAACGATGTATCCAATCATCCCGGACTTACCAGTACGCACAGACCGGGCCAAGGCATTGGCACGGTAGCCAAGTTCACGCGCTGCCTCCAGCACACGCTGCTGGGTTTCAGGGCGAATCTGCATTTCGGCAGCTCGGCCATTTAGCACATGCGTGACAGTGGCGCGCGATAGCCCTGCCCTCGCCGCAACCTTCGCAGCTGTCACCGGCCCAGTACTGGGTACTGGCACCGCGTCATCCTCACGCCGATTAGGCATCTTGAACGCTCCCAAGTCATCTACAGGGTTCGAACCGCCGCCTATCACGTGATAGGCAGAATTCTAACATAATTGCTACCACTAAGTCAATATAGCAAATCGAGGTAGCGCTTCCGGCTCCCAAAACTCGCCTCGATACTACCACAATCAAGGTTAACAATCTCAACCCGGGGCCAACGGTCGTGAAAAGGTTATCACAATTCTAGCGCCAACCTACCATAACTACGAACATATAGATTATAAACTGAAACGGCACTTTCGCACGCTCAGGGCAATGCAAGATACATAACCGCGAGCCCCAGCCGGCGACAACTGGGGTCGGTGCTACTCACGGGCCATTCGGCGTGTGTTTAACGCACATTGCTCTGGCGAAACACAGCCGTACACAACCCGATGCGTTAGGGGCCATGTTGGATTGTCGTTAAGAAAGTATTCAAAAATATAGGCAATAAATAATCACAAAAAATGCAACAGGTTGGTATTATAATAGTTGATTGAAGGCGATGGTTTGTGAAAAAAAGTATTGTTGATGAAATGGAGTAGAAATCATGAGCGTAATTCGATCAATTGCCCCCCCCCCGGCGCATGGGCCGGTGGTCGGAAATAGTTCGGCAGCCTAGCAAATTGCTCTCTGTTTGGGCTCACTGCAGCGCAATGGTGGTCTTGTTTACCGGTCTTACTACGACTGCTGTCCGCGCGCAGGCACCTCAGGCCGGATGGATAGTCACATCAACCGGCAGTGAATCGGTTCTATTTCAAGGAGCGATAACTCAAAATGTGACAACATTTCCAGATAACAACACCACGTTGAATTCGTTGTCTCTCTACCTTCCTAGTCCTTACGGGCCGGCTGCGGCAACTGGAACAAGCGTTGCAGACGCCTCAGCGCAATGGGCTATAAACTGCATTTATAACGGATCAAATGGTCTTCCTGACCCGGCTGGTGCGCCTCCTGTCGTTGTAGAACTCTATTCAGAGGCACAGGCAAGCTGGGCTGCGTCTGGTAATGCATCGGGGCAGAATCTTGCCGCCGATGCATTGGGTGGTGTTAGCAAAGCAGTGCCTATGGCATTTATTAAGGACGATGAATATCTGGTATTTCAGCCGTCGAACGGTCAATTTTCGTTGGGAACAAGATTTCTCCAAGCAAACTGCACTGTAACGGGTGCACAGCAACTAGGTGTTGGCGGTGAGCTGTTGGGAACAGTCTTCAATTACCCTGAAGTTGCCAGCCCAGGTATTTCCCAGTACTACTCCAAAGGCTCAGGCGGAATTCCAGTCGCGGATGCCTACCAACCAGATGGCAGCATCACAGTGGATCTACCCCTGACCGTAGCTCAGAGTGTTGGAACAGGTTCCGGCAGCACGGACACGATGCTTGGGCAGTTTAACCTCTTTTACAACGACAACACAAATAGCGTGAATAAACCTAGCTACACGTTCTGGACGGCTACAGATAGCGGGCCGACGACGACCTTGCTGGATAGGGATCCTGGTCCATTAACCTTTCAGCCGGTATCCGGTGGAACTACGTATTCGCTGACGCAGGTTCGTACTACCAAGGTAGTCACAGCACCGAATCCAGTACAGGGTCAGTTACCCTCATTGCCGTCACTTGGGTCAACCACCATCAAAGCGGATTTATCATATGGTGTAAACCCAGCCGGTGATCCAATTCCAGACCTATCCAACGTGATGAACATAAACTGGCACTAGCCGCTTGAGAATCCTGTACCAGTTGGCACGCCAATCCTAACTTGGGTTAATGACCCCAGCTTTGTAATGACACCGCCAGCACCGCCATCAACCGGCTACGATCCCGGGGCGAATATTCCGTACACGGAAAACAGTGCAGCAGGTTCCGATGCAGGTACCGCTGTTCAAACTGCCGTTCAAACCTATGCTCCCGGCGTCTTTTCTATTCTGTCGGCACTTACCTTTGAGTATCCTCCGGTAGCTGCTCTGTTTGCTGGTGCGGGAGGTGCCGCTTCGCTGTTTCCGCCGGGTGCCCCAGTGCAGGCTTACCTAGGCTGGACCGCTTTGTGGACGCGATCATCCATTTCCAGTCCCTGGTATAACATTGGAGGAACGCTAACCTCTAAATTACCAGCGGGAGATTTAGAGAGTAATTTCATCCTCACCAGTGTAACCAGCGAGATAGAGTTGAAGGATAACTTCTTCACGATGGACCAATACGGTGCAAGCGGCTACCAGGGGCAATATCCCATCGATATACGGTACCAGGTGGGGCGCAGGTACCGCCCGACGTTTACCACGTTGGTAACGCACTGATCGATATTCTGCGCACCTGCGGCCTTGGTAATCCGGGTAATGCGGGTGTGTCATATACAACTTTGAATGTGCAACCTGGAAAGAGACACAGAGATGATTAAACTGCAAGGCAGGCTAATGCTGTTGGTGGTCGCTGCACTGTTTGTTGTGGGGCAGGTGAGCGCCCATGCTGCTCCCTCGG
>JAJZFK010000563.1:5041-6612 GCA_021805405.1 bacterium | reverse complement strand
CCAGACGCTACCTCCGCAGGTCTGCTGGACAGTAAGGGAATAGAAAACCACTCCATTACTCTCCAGGGCGGAACTCAGGCAGATTACACGGCAGCCGCACAGGTATATTCCAGAATGGCAGACAAGGTTTTCCCCGGTGCCGTAACCGCACATTGGTCGGCAGACAACCGGTTCTGGTACCGGAATGACCTTCAAGGCGGGAAGCGCGAGTTTATACTTGTGGATGCAGCACGTGCCACCCGCAGGCCCGCTTTTAACGCTCCTCTTCTTGCCGCTGCCCTGCAGCATGAGCTAGGAGGTACTGTCGATGCTGAGCGGCTACCGGTTGACAATATAGCTTTCACTCGCCACCCTTTCGTGCTGCTGGTACAATCGGGCACAAAGACCTGGCGGTACAACACTAAAACACATTCGCTCACGCCCTCGCGTGTTCGACTTGGACGACTAAATCCCATTAATCCAGGCATGGAGCCGTTTCAATCTGGTACCGCTGGGCTCAACACAACCATCACCTTTGTGAATGAAACTCAAGGTGCCGTTCATCTCTACTGGATTAACGGCGATGGCCACGAGGTTGCATATGGCGACCTGGCAGCCGGCCACCGCCGAGTTCAAAATACCTACGCAGGTCATCTATGGCTAGTCAAAGCCCTGGATGGCCGCAGCATCGTTAAGTTTGAGGCGCAATCTCCGCCGTCGTTTGCAGTTATCGACCATACGCCATCTGCTCCGCCGCAACAGCAGAATGAAGATCCTTCTATTTCTCCCGATGGCACATGGCGCATAACGCACAATAATTTCAACCTTCAGTTGGTGAATATATCAACAGGTGCCATCAGGAGCCTTACTACGGATGGAACAGCAGACGACGGCTATACCGGTCAACCCCATTGGTCTCCGGACAGCCAGAAGGTCGTTGTATGCCGTGTACAGCCAGAGCAGAGACACACTGTATATGAGGTGGAGTCGTCCCCCACAACGCAATTACAGCCTCTTTTGGTTCAACTTCAGTACCTCAAGCCTGGCGATAGGGTAGAGGTTAGGACACCGTGGTTGTTTAATTTAGCCAATAACGTATCAAAACCCGTTCCCGAAACCCTGATCGAAAACGCGTGGGAAATCACCGATATTTACTGGCACGCAGATAGCAGTGCATATGAGTTTCGATACACCAGACGGGGTTTTAATCACGTGCGTTTGATCGCCGTATCATCAGATACGGCCGAGGCAATGGTAGTAATTGATGAGCCAAGTGATACCTTTATCGACTGGTCATCCAAGTTATATCTCCACCGTGTTACAAATAGCAACCAGGCTGTCTGGATGTCCGAGCGTGATGGGTGGAATCACCTTTACCTTTTCGATCTTAAATTTGGCAGAGTTGTAAATCAAATAACACGTGGTGAATGGGTGGTGCGAGGTATTGAACGGATTGATGATACTGAACGTCAGATATGGTTTAGGGCTAGTGGCATCTATCCCGATCAGGACCCATATTTCATTCACTATTGCCGCGTGAACTTTGATGGTACCGGCTTAATTAAGCTCACCAGTGGTGACGGTACGCACAC
>JAJZFK010000563.1:0-5031 GCA_021805405.1 bacterium | reverse complement strand
TTATTCACCGGATGGTCAATACTTCGTGGATGTGTATTCAAGGGTTGATATGGCACCAGTGAGCTGTTTGCGAAAAACGCATGATGGCAGTTTAGTGATGGAACTGGAGCGCTCAGACTGTTCTGCGCTTACCACCGCAGGCTTCCACCTTCCAGAGCCGTTCAAATCCCGGGGAAGGGACGGCCAAACGGATATTTACGGAGTAATTGTCCGCCCTAGTAATTTCAATCCTCATCGGAAATACCCCGTGGTAGAAAATATCTACGCCGGTCCACAAGACTCATTTGTTCCCAAGGCCTTTGGCGCATGCGGTGGTTTACAGCAAATTGCGGAACTGGGTTTTATTGTGGTGCAGATAGATGGTATGGGGACGAATAATCGCTCCCGCGCCTTTCACGATGTGTGCTGGAAGAACCTGAAGGACGCTGGATTTCCGGACAGAATACTCTGGATTAAAGCTGCGGCTTTATCGCGTAAGGAGATGGACCTTACCCGAATGGGTATATATGGAACGTCGGCAGGCGGACAAAATGCACTTGCTGGATTGTTATTCCACGGCGATTTCTACCATGTTGGCATGGCCGATTCCGGATGCCATGACAACCGCATGGACAAGATATGGTGGAACGAACAATGGATGGGATGGCCTGTAGGGCCGCAATATGCTGAAAGTTCAAATACGGTTCATGCATCTCAGCTTACAGGAAAATTGCTCTTGATGGTGGGCGAGCTAGATAATAACGTGGATCCTGCTAGTACCATGCAGGTCGTTAATGCACTGATAGCCAACGACAAGGACTTTGAGCTTCTTGTTAAACCAGGCGGTGGCCACGGAGTTGCGGGCACCCCGTATGGCTACCGCCGATTACAGGACTTTCTGGTTAAAAACCTGCTGGGTGTAGTTCCTCGCGCCATTACGCCTGAACCAGTATAACGAACCAAAAGCAGCGGGTTGCGTGTTGAAAGTAATACAGCAGAGCGGATAGCTGCAGGTTGTAGCACTCCAGCTCTGCCGCTTTGCCGTCTATGAGATTATAGCAAGAGCCGCACTTGCGGCCGGCACATGTACCGTTAATGTCCTATTCTGCACGGATGCAAGTTCAGCAGTTGTTGGCTTCCAGTCACCACTACTGGAAACCGTTGATCCGCCTAAAGTGATTCCAGTTTTAGTCGATAGGTCTGCGCCTGTTAGTCGTAGAATGGAGCCCTTATGGTAGCGCTCATCCATGGTGACTACAACATCGATTGGAGTTGACGCCTCTTTGTTTACGATTGTGATTTGCAGTTGGTGATGTGGGCCCGTTACCGCGTATGCATTCACATTGAGGTTGGGCTGCATAAAAATCGAGGGTACCATTTGGCCCTGTCCACCTAGCGCGAACATTAACATCCCGTAATACAAAGGTCGCGCATTGTACTCCATCTCCCCTGAGGCAGCCTCAACGAGTGGTGAATATGCACCCCCTGTACCGCCGTGGAAGTTACAGCCGGCATACCCAGCCGCCGCTAGCTGAAACATATAGTCCACGCCCCACAACGCGGATGCAAGAGTGTCGCTTACCCCGAGGCGACCGCCCCCATAACAGGAATTACATTCAGTCATGCGATAGGGTACGTTGATAGCTGCGGCAGCCGCTGCCAGGTCGGATGTTCCTCTTAACAGCATTGCGTTTGGTGCCAGCATCTTTTCGATCGTGGATTTTGGGCTGCTACCTGGTCCTTCGGAGTAGTAGTGAAGTGACAGAAACCTTAGGTCGTGGGCAAATTTCGTCGCAAATGGCATTTCCCAGAAGGTTCTAAAGGCGATGTCTGGTCCTCCGAACGGAGCACCTGGCACCGCGGTCTCTACAGCGCTATGAAACTCAGCCCACTCTTTCATATAATCGTTTACCGAATAAGTGCGCGGGCGTAAGCCATTTCCTGCAAACAGGTCCGGTTCGTTCCCAATCTGAAAAGCTAACAGCCGGTTACCCAACCGGGCTCGCACTGCCTTGGCTTCTGCGGCTGCCTGTTGGGGTGAACCTGTGCCTAAGTTAAGTCCGTAAATTACTTGCCAGTTCACTTCCTCAGCGATGGAGGCAAGCCGTTCTAACTCCGCTGGCCCAATATGGTAGGTACCAGCCGTCGTTGGCGACATACCCTCCCAATTAGAATATTCGCTCGAATTACCGCCTACGCGCAACACCCCTCTATCTCCTAGTCGCTTGATTAGCCCCTTCAATGATTGGTCGGACCCATTGAAATAAGCGGCATTTGGAAGTATCGACGTTTCAACGCTCAAACCGGTAAAATCGGTAGGTATTGCCGTACCCTTGCTAAGATCGTGCACGGATAGAGTCGTTTGAGCCGTGCTGTTGGCTGACTGAGAATATGCGTTGGCTGTATTAGAAAGAAAAGCTGCTGTACCTAAGCAACTGGCCAAAAATTCTTTGCGATTCATGTTTCTCCTCCATAAATGCTAAAAGTTCATTCGGAGATCGTTTAACGCTCAATACATTCAATGCAAGTACAATGACTAGTTCTTCAAAATGAAGAGAATACCTGCCTCCTCTTTATTAAATTTTTATGAAGCAAATTGGTTTCGGTTACCCTCGTGGGCGGAACCTGTTAACGCGCAGGTGCAACCTGTTTTGATTACACTGTATCCCTGCAAGTTAGTTTTTGCCGTACCCATACAATAGCGGGTTATTGAACAACAATGCAATAGGTCTGTCAATATTACACAAAGTACGGATATAATATATTCAGCACCTACGTATGCAGAGCGTAGTATTGGACGCTTGATGCTGCTATAGATACGTACTTTAAGAGTTACAGGTTTTGTTTTTTATTTGGCGGGTAGGTGCTTTCACACTTAACTCGCTGCAGGAGTAAACACCCATTGTCAGTGCGCCAGCATCTAAGCCAACAAGGTTTACAGCGACAGGACCAGCGTATAGTACGCGTTATGTCTATGCTGCAACTAAACGGCATTGAGCTGCACCGCTCTATTGAGACTGAATTGTCTGAAAATCCCGCTCTAGAACTTGCGGACGCGGTCGAAATTGACGGCATAAGCGGTGTGGGACACGGTCCTTCCGACAGGGAAGTCATCCAGCTTTTAGACAGTCTCTCCCGTTCATCGATGGGTGGGTATGAGCGAGGAGACGAGTGGAGCTACGATAACGCGGATACTGCAGCGTATGATCCCTTACGAAATGTGTGTACCACGGTAACCCTTCAGCAACACCTTCTCACAAATCTTCGCAGTGTCGCCGATGTTGAAGATATCCCACTTGGCGAGTATCTTATTTGTAGCCTCGATGATAGGGGATACCTAACTGAATCTCTTGAGAGCATTGCTCAGGAACGAAGTGTTCCATTAGAGACGGTTGACCGAGTGCTTAAGATAGTTCAATCACTAGATCCGTCTGGTGTTGCAGCTAGGGACCTTCAGGAGTGTCTTCTGTTACAACTCGATGATCTGGAAATCGACATTGATGCGCATAACAGCACCTTAGTACCGCTGGCTCGCATGATTCTCAACGAGCACTTTCAACTTCTCGCTCATAAATGTTACCCAAGACTTATGCGTAAACTGCGAATTGATCGCGAGCATCTTGATGAAGTAATGCACTTTATCCGTCAGAATCTGAATCCCTTTCCGGCTGCAAAATTCCGCAACCAGCATCCTGGACTCCCAGGTAGCGAAAACGTCGCCACCCTTATTCCAGACGTGGTAGTGAAACGCACAGATACCGGATACAACGTGGAAGTCGCGATGGGCAGTCCGCGGCAATTTGTAGTAAACCGGCAGTGGGAGAAAGCCTATGATGCGCTACTCAAGAAGCGGTCTGGCGATATCGACTCTGCCCAGATTGCCGAGTTTGTAGACAGAGCCCGACAGTTCATCGCCTCACTTGATATTCGCCAAAAGGTCCTCAAGCGAATTGTGAATAACGTGCTCGAGACGCAAATGGGATTTGTGGAGACTGGCTCAGTGAAGTACCTTCGGCCACTAACGAGGTGTACCATAGCTGAAAAGCTGAACCTCCACGAGTCTACGGTTAGTCGTTCGCTAGCAGGGAAGTTCGTTCAGCTACCAAGCGGAGAGGTTGTATCGTTCGATATATTTTTTGAGAACGCCCGACCGATCATGGCAGCTATTGAAGAAATAATTCAGGCCGAAAACGGCGATAAACCGCTGTCTGATCAGCGAATTGTAGATATCCTGGCCGCACAGGGCATTGTTGTTGCAAGGCGAACGGTTAACAAATACAGGGAAAAGCTTAAGATAGGCAGTTCTTTGCTCCGACGTCAATAGAATATTTATTCTTATAACGTCAGGTTGGAACCGAAGCAGTTTCTAGGCGTTCTACTGTGGGGGAAGCAACCTCTCGCAAGGGTATTTCTACAGATAGAAAATCATACGCCAAAATCGTATTGGGGAAGATCGCTTGCGCCTCCTGCAGCAGAGACGTAAGTTGCGGACCTGTTTCATACCGGGCACTGAAGTGTGTGAGATAGAGGCTGTGCGCTCCCGCCTCCAGTGCAGTTCTTGCTGCACCCTGAGCAGTGGAGTGAAATCCTCGGCGCGCCTGCATCTCGTCGGCCTGCAGGTAGGTAGCCTCGTGAACCAGCATGTCGGCATCTAGTCCCAACGCCACCGCTGCATTTGAGAACACCGTATCACCCGTGTAGGCAAACCGTCTACCAGGCCTGTCTTTTCCTACTAGTTGCCCGCCATCAATGGTACGGCCGTCTTGAAGTGTAACCGTTTCTCCGGATTTTAACCGGCCGTAAACTGGCCCCTCAGGAATATTTAGTGAGCGGGCAAGGTCGACGTTGAAGGCACCGGGCAGCGGCTTCTCTAGTACTGCAAATCCGAAAGATTCAACTCTGTGATGCATCGGAGCGCAAACTACCTGAAATCGCGAATTTTCATAGATGACACCAGGTTCAAGAACTTGAAATCTCATAGGGTAACCTGGGTGAGTGTGGCTAACGCCTAGCGCCACTCGAACAAAATCCTCAAGGCCGGGCGGGCCAAAA
>JAJZFK010000164.1 GCA_021805405.1 bacterium | reverse complement strand
CCATCCTCCATCGAAATAGTTGCGTCCTGCATCTCCTGGGATATTGCCGAAAGAGGCACCCATTGGTTGGGCCAGTTGTGAGGCACCCCAACTCCGCGCAGCTGCAGTACCTGGTGGTACGCTTGGAGCGAGACGTTGGCCAACCATATTCCAGTTAATGCTGCGACAACGACAACCCCAACAGCTGAATTGCGCACGAGGATTTGTAGTCGGTGAAGCGAATGGCGAAGTTCCGCTGATGATTTCGTGTCGAGCACCATAACGCCCGCTGCCGCCAACACAGCGAACGCTAGTGTTCCTCCTGTTGTTTTAGTAGTCAGGAATGGTGTACTAGAATGAGCCAACAGCATTACGCCTGTAAATCCGCCGCACGCTAAAGCGGCACTGGTTCGCCTCTCACGGCTTACACCGCCATCAGTAAGTGCAATTAATGAGGACAACAGAGCAACATAAGTGATTGCAGCCGTCGACAAGAGACCGAACACTCCTTGCTCATCCAACAGTAGAGTTCCAAGGCGGTGCGAATTCGACTGCCCAAACCCCAGGCCCAACATCGTGACGGATGAATTCGAACCCGGCATAAAGGTGACAGCCGCAAACAAAGCAAGGAGGCCGATGCCTAATGGCACCAAGACATCACGGCGAAGTGATCGGCTCAGTTCAGGAGCCGAGCAGTAGGAGGTGAACACTACAGTTATTCCTGCAGCAGCCAAACCCGTCCGCGACACGGTAGCAAGCAGGCCAATCGAGGCAGTTGCACAAATGAGCGCAGCTATCCGAACACGGCGGCACAGTTCAGAGCCAACCGCTAGGGCAGTCGATATGGCTGCGGCTGCAACCAGTAGTGCCGGTGATAGGGTACAACCAGCGCAGATAACGACAAGCAACCAGAGGAGACGAAGCTTTAAGATGCGGCTCGCAGGCCAAAGCAGTACCGCACCAACAAATAGTATGCTGCCTGCCTGTTCGGCAAATATGCGCTCCGGATAGTGAGTCGCTTGAGAGGTAAACCAGTCCTTCACAAAGCTGAACATCCACAAAACGTAGACAACCCGAAATCCGGCAGCTAAATGTAATCGGCTGCGCGTCTCATCGTGATGCGAACTGTGCTGATGTACGGCGGTGTTAGTCATCGGGAATTGGTGTTAGTCATCGGGAATTAATTCTGCCTTAGTAGTATGGTAATATGGCGTGATCGAGATTCCTGCAGCAAGCCCCAGCAGGCTAAGCAAAACCGTGGTAACCGGAAGAGTGTTTCCATGAAAGAACAATGTGTCTTCAACAAGGCCCTCAGCAGCGAGACCGAAAAGGGAGAATATCGCCCACCAACTGATCACCTGGTGACCAGGCGGCAGAGACGGTCTTGCGAGAGCGCTGTAAATTAGCTGGGCTAGTACCGCGCACAGTACGATAATTAGCATCAGGAATGGGACGCCATAGGCAATCGCAAAATCCAGGTAGGCACTCTTTGCTGATCCTGGAATTGCCGTGTACCCTTTTAAGGTTAGATAAACATTGGTATCCCGCTGAAGCTGTTTAGCTTCCTCACTGCTCAGGCCCATTACGGGGTGCCGTAGAATCGCTTTACCCGCGAGTGCCCAAATATAGATGCGTCCTGTGATGGACCTCTCATGCACAATTCTTGAAATACGTCCATCTGCCCGCACCATAAACGCTCCTACAATGACGATAAGCACCGCAATCAACAGCCAAACTCTGCTGGGTTTGCGTCTGTTGCCCATTCCGGCGGCCAGTGCCACCACGGTTGCGATCCACCCAGCGCGAGTAAATGTAAGCACCTGCATGACGACGGCCATTAGAGCAACTGTAAGTGCAGCTACTCGCATTCGCAGCTTAGAAGTGCTCAAGATAAGCGCGGCACTGCCGCAGATCGTAAGGAGACAAAGCGGGCTAAAGAGCAGCGGTGACCCGGAGAGATCAGAGGCCCTTAGGCCAACTACCTTCGCCGGAAACTGATGGTAGTGCATAGCATAGGCAACTGCACCTGTGACAACATTTACTACAAGCATTACATAAGCGAAAGCTGTAATTGTCACACGCGCCTCGCCTGTGACCACGAGACATAACAGAAACGCTAACCAGGGCAGTATCATGGCACTATCAAATTGGTACTGCACCATTGTACCAATGGTAAACAGAAGGCCAATCAGTGCGATGAGGCCTCCACGAAATCCCTTGAGGCGAAAGGCGACCGCTACAGCTAACACACCCACCGGCAAACCGATAACTGCAGTAATTGGCCGATTTACGGTCGCTTTAAGAATAATAGCCAGCGGTAAGTGGCCGCCATCGGGACGGAACAACAGGTACGGCCAAAGTAGGCAGGGCAGTATCAAACCCACCATAAGGATTTCTGCTACCAGGTCAGTAACCTGCTCTAGGCCCGAGTTAGCACTCTTGCTCATTTGCCTGTTACAAACGCAGATACTGGTACGCGCGCCACCGGGCTCGCACCTTGCAAGATGGTGATATTGCCGGTAATATTACCCATATTTCGCGGGACTAATTTAGCGACGACGGTGAGCGTGTCGCCGTTGGCACCAGTCACATGGCAATCGAGGCCGGCTACGCTAGAGTGCACGGTGATATCCTTGAACCGGCTAAAGTTGCCGCTCACAGCAACTGGCAATTCTGCGCTACCCTGCCCTAAGCGCATTACACCGAAGAAAAGGTTGTGGGGTTTCACAGCGACCGCGGACTGTACTGTGCACGTGCACGGCATCTCACCCTTAGAGGTGTGGCCGTTGTAATTTAGAACCATGCGTGCAATTGACTGGGAGGTACCTTCCGGTGAATCGCCGTCGGCGTAAAGCATTGCGTGAAAAATTCCACTACTCACTGCCGTTTGAGTAACATGAAGCCAGGGTATATCCGTCTTCAGAGCAATGCCAGTTACGCCTGGCGCAACGGGTGCACTGAACTGAATGGCCTCGGTGGAGGTACCATAGATCGTGCGGTGAAGCACGGGAAAGTTGAGCGTATCACCGCCCGCCTCAATCGGGTTGAGAACATGAACTGTAACAGGAACCTCTGTTACCGGAAACAAGGATGCTCCATCTGAGGCGTTAATGCTTTCCGTCATGATACCGGCCTTAATGCAATCAAGGTGGTAACTAATCTGCCGCGAAGCGCCTGGTTGCAGAGCTCCAAGGTCTTTCAGTCCATCAATGTGCGTGCAAAAGCAGCTGGTTGTAAGCCGTACATTTGTTACCGGTTTCGCCGACTTATTCTCCAGAGTAACGACACCGCTGTATTGGCCCGGCAACACAGAGGGTACTGCTGACGATTGATTT
Source organism: bacterium (assembly GCA_021805405.1). Classification (GTDB taxonomy): domain Bacteria; phylum Armatimonadota; class Chthonomonadetes; order Chthonomonadales; family Chthonomonadaceae; genus JAJZFK01. Next base: position 3,400 of record JAJZFK010000164.1, on the reverse strand, counting down.
ACAAAAGTGAGGCCAAGCGTTACCGCAGGGTTTGCTGGAGGAGCACGCCTATGCATCCAGATAACCCCTGCACCGCCCCAAACTACTACCACAGCAAGAACTCGAAGTATGCGCATTTTCATCGCGATTATATTCCTCCAGTACCACTGGTAGATGTCGTTAGAAGTGCAGCATTCGTGAACGCTACTACAGCCGCGCCAGAACGTGCACCCAACGCTATTGCGAAAAGCACGAGAACTCCCTGATGGCATGGTGGACGAGATACACCATTGCCCGCGTCACCGCGTTTTGTATTTCCGCCAGTAGCCTAATTAAATGTGATATCCTGCAAAAGATTGGGTAGCACCAAATGAACGTTAACGGGTACGGATTTCGTTCTGGCATGCCGCACACCAATGGGCACCTGGGTTGAAGGTAAATCTTGCGATTGGGAGCCTCGTCCAACGCGCGGCAGGAATCACCCAACCCAGACCAGCATTCCCTGAGCTATTTGCGTTATCGAGGAACGGCATGTCATGGCCGCACCCCATTCTCAACCGGGAATTCAACCAATGTCCCGGGCCGGTGGGCAGCCCGAGGCATCGTGCAAACCTCGCATAGATGCGACGGAATTCTGGTTAAGGGCGCTCGTGAAGCTTCCGTGAGCAGACCACAAACGGCAAGAATAATGCCTATAAGGATCGACAGTCTATACCACATTGGTTTCACCTACTAAATGGTTCATGAGCGGTTACGAATTGCCTGCCGGGAAATCTGACTGGCTGGCTAACGACTCGCACAACCTGCATTATCGCCGGGTTACTGCTTGGCAAGCAGCAAGACGTGTTTCCCGGATTGATGTCCACGTAGCAAGCCCAGTGGTGCCACTGCACTGCAAACGTGTTGCTGAGCCGAGGTATCTCACAAATGAAAACGGCATCTAAGGCTCTAGATTTGCGCAAATGTTAACTCCCTTGCTTACTGCGTACACCTGCCCTGCGCACGGCCACTAGCGACATGACAACAAGGATGGTCGCACACACTGCAAGGATAGCTCTCAGTACAGCTACCCGCCAAACTGGCTCCGCCGCGTGAATTGGTATCACTACCCCAACATCGTTGATGTAGACGTGCGTGCCCGGTGGAAATTTAATAGTGAAGTCCGACTCAGGAAATGGCTGGTTTACTTTGGTGATAAACAGGTTGAATTTGGATCTAAATGCTTCTGACCAGAACCTGTTGTGCGGGTGTGACCGGTAATAAGAGACAAAAGCTGAGTCTGCCAGGATTTTGGTAGGAAACCAAACTCCTGCGAACATCCTGCCCCGCTGGAAATAGAGTCGAAGGCGGCCCGACCCCATAGTTTTTAGTGTGCCAACATAAACAACAAGCCGCACCGGGATGAAACTGCCATCCAACACCTTAAAATCCACTATGCTGGGCAATGCAAGATCAGAGGGAATAAAGCGTTTAGGCATTGTGAGTCGATACGTAACGCTCTTAGAGACGCCATGAGGTTTCACCACACTTACAGAAAGGTGACCCAATTCTCGTTCATAGTATGATATGAGCGGTAACTGTTTCTCAAGCGGGAAGTGTGACCATAGTATTTGCGGATACCGAGCGAATTCGGCCAGGTTGAATGGCACCATCTGTGCATAGAACCAATGAAGTCCACTATTAAGCTTCGTGAATGAATGGGTGTATTGTGTGCCCATGTAGCTCTTGTCCGGTGGCTTCGCGCCAGTTTGGTACGTTAAACACGACCACCCCGACTGGTTTACGGCTAAGACACCACTCGTCTCCGTCGCAGCTTGGGGATTCACTATAGGGTTTTGATAGGACCAACGATACTGTTTGCCATCTACAAATGCCTGCCAGCGAGGTTCATAGTGTGTCTCGATACAACTGGAACTTGCATCGAGTTGATACGAATGTAACTTCGCTCCAACATTTTGCGTCCATGCCTGCCAGGAGTTCAACAGCACCTGCGCCGAGGGGGCAAATGGAGTTTGGGCCGCAAATGCACCGGATACCGCGACCTCTAACGCAAAAAAACATGTTAAACGGACAATCATTTGCATGCGAGGAATTGACAACATTCGAGCACCTCGTAACGTATTTGTAAGTGCAATTGTTTTCACGTCCGCGCAAGGATGCGCCATGGCACTGGGACGCCACATCCACTTAACCTACCCGGAAGGAAACCAACAATCGCCATCCAAATTGAACCGGAAAACAGGGCCGGTAATTTCGAAATCATGACAAAGGTACTTAGCATCTAACACTCCGACAACCTCAACTGTCACTGAGCTCAAGGACAGGCAGCAGATAGATAGCGAACTGCTGCCTGCCAGCGTGTTTATTACCCAGACTCACCACCTAATTAGCACGAGGACAAATAACCCGGGAAAACAACTGGGCCCACGCCGGGCCATGACATAGTGCAGTTGGGGCCAAGATAATAACTATACTGCCCGCAGACGAGCGCCTTACTAACGCATTGCTGCACCGACACGTCTGTGCCCATGCAGATTGCACCTTTTGCACTTGCATACTGAACGAACTCGGAGCTTAAAGGAAAGGAAAAGCTTCCGCCGGCCGCGCCAGAGATGTTGAAACTCAATTTGGTACCTGGAACAGCTATCTGCGCTTTACCCTGCCCGTTGAAATATCCGGACACCGTCATGTCAATGGCGCACAGGATGTTTTTGCAGGTATACCGGCTTACGGGCGAGCAAGTCGCATAATATGTGGTAGTTGTTGGCGGCGGTGATGGCAATGGCGGCTCAGATGCAATTGCAATAGCAGGACAAAAACTGAGAAGGAACATGGTTGTACGAACGACTTTTAGAGCTGGTTGTTTGATCATGGTTTGTCTCCTTGAGTTATGATCGTTGTTACAGTGCGCGCGGTTGAAAATTAGAATTACACCAACCACCAACCACCAACCACCAACCACCAACCACCAACCACCAACCACCAACCACCAACCACATCTTATCATGGTAACACAACATTGTCAACAACTTTTTTACCTATTTCAAGTTATTTTTTGCTCAAGTATTTTTGCGATGCTCAACATCATCATAAAAGAGTATTACGCTATCACAAAATCCCGATTTAGTGGCACAGCAAACGTGTGCGAAAGGTCGAAGCAGTCGTCTCAGTGTATAAATACCATCTGCAATTATCGTTTTCGTTCATTCTTAGAGACACCATTAGCTAGTTGACGTGCCGTTTGCAAAACCTTCCTCGCATTAGCTCAATTTCGCCATTGCGTCTGCTGTTACCGCCTGTCTATCGGACAACTCATTAGCATGTTACAGACGTATTTTTACCGGCCGATTGTTCCATGCCAACGACAATTAGCCCATTCGTCGAAATCGCAGGTCTCCAACGTCTGTCATCGCATGGCGGC
>JAJZFK010000027.1 GCA_021805405.1 bacterium | reverse complement strand
CAGAGACAATTGAGCAGGCAATGGTTTCAGGATCAGTCTGTCTTGTTGAAGCAGGAACCGGCGTTGGGAAAAGCCTTGCGTACCTCGTTCCTGCAATTCGCCGCGCGCTTCAGCACGAGGTCACAGTGGTTAGCACGCATACTTTGGGACTGCAGGCACAGCTAATAGAGAGGGACATTCCACTTGCGCTCAGCTTGATACCGGGCGCACAGGAAGAGGTGAAGCCCTGGGTACTAAAGGGGCGCGGTAACTACGTATGTCCAATAGCCTTGCAAAATGGAACCAGCGACCTACTACTCTCATCGGACCCGCTGTTTGCGCGCGTGCGGAAATGGGCAAATGCGCCCTCGTGCAGCGGTGATCTGGCAGATCTGCCGTTCACCTTTCCAATGACCAGCGAGATATCCTCTACCCCAGAAACTTGCCGCGGCTCCGAGTGCACATTCTATAACAGTTGTCCGTACTACAATGCCCGTAGAGGTGCCAGTGAAAGCCGACTGATCGTTGTTAACCACGCTCTCTTCCTGAGTGACCTGGCCTTGCGTGGACCAGAGGGCTTTGGAATCGTCATTCCGCCCTATCAGCATGTGGTGATTGACGAAGCACACCATCTTGAAACAGTCGCAACGAAATCCTTCGGGGTGGAGTTCGCATCTAACAGGTTGAAATCTCTTGTCGACAAAATTCGACGGCTAAAGAACCTTGAGATCGCGGACGAGCGGCTGGAAGCAATTGAGCACCTTAACGGCGAGCTATTTCAGCCAATGTTTACCACAGGCAGGCAGGAGTTCACACTTAATGAGGCACTTACAAACCATTCTGCAAACTTCAATGAACAGGTTGGGGCAATGTGCAACGCACTTAACGCGCTTCAAAACGAATTGCAGCAGCTCGCAAAAAACGATGAAACGAAACGGGATACGCTTGACGGATTTGCCAAATTGACAGCAAAGGCTAAGCAGGACCTGGAGCAAATCTGCGGATCTACCGATGAGGATTATGTACGGTGGGGGACCGTTTCTGGCATGGGTAGGCGCGAATCTGCCCATCGTGCTACGCTCTGTCTCACGCCAGTCTCGGTGACAGATAAACTGCAAACGGCGCTTTGGAACTCGGACGCCATCAGCAGCGGAGGCGGAAGTGCCTCACTCATCTCGGCCACACTTGCCGATGCCGAGGGCTTTCACTACGTTAAGACGCGGCTAGGGCTTACAGCGGAGACAACAGACTGTGTGCTTGGGAGCCCTTTCAATTTTAAAGAGAATGCTCTGCTGTACGTTCCAGCTCATCTACCAGAGCCTCCAAAAGTGCCTAACGAGAGCTATACGCAAGCTGTTACCGAGGAAGTAGTGCGACTTGTGACACTTACACAAGGGCGGACATTTGTGCTATTTACTAGCCGCAAAATGCTGGATTTCGTGGCACATCAACTTGCGGAACGAGTCGAATACCCCATATTCAAGCAGGGAGACGCACCGCCGGCTCGTCTGTTGGAGGATTTCCGCTCCAGCGGCAACGGTGTACTCCTGGGTGTTCAGACCTTTTGGGAGGGAGTTGACGTGCGAGGTGATGCACTGAGCTGCGTCATAATAGACAGGATTCCTTTTGCAGTACCGGACTCACCAGTAAATCGTGCAAGGACTCAGGCAATCACCGATGCTGGAGGAGACTGGTTTAAAGAGTACGCTGTACCTACCGCACTCATGCGCCTTAAACAGGGTTTTGGCAGGCTAATAAGAACTAAAACCGATAAAGGGATAGTCTGTATATTGGATACCCGCTTGCTTACTCGAGGCTATGGGGCAGAGTTCGTAAAGTTTCTTCCACCGGCATCCCGTGCCAGTAAGTGGCACCGTGTGGAGCAGTTTTGGCACAGGGTGAAAAATGAGACGGAAGGTTGATACCATTGACACAGGACCTTAAGCGGCGAGCAGTGATAGTGGATGCCAACCTCATGACATCCAGCAGGATGACAGCACAAATTCGTCAGGCAGGTTTCGTCACCGAGGTCACTACACCTGCGTCACTAGCTAAGCTGTGCGACAGTTCCATCGATTTGGTGGTGATAAACTACGGCCCGTGGGCCGAGGATCACCCAGGAGCAGCAGCGATAACGAGCGCCGTAAATTCACTCTTTCCAACCGCTAAAATTATCGGTCATATATCTCACGGGCTAGTTTCAGAGATGAAGAAGGCTGCAATGCCCGCGGGGTGTAATATTCTTGTTGCGAACTCTGTTGCCAGTTCAAGGCTAGCCGCACTTGCTACACGGGTACTACAAAATGCCACATCGGGAGACGACGATGACGACGCGGCGGATGAGTGACGAACCGATCGTCTGCACTTTAAACAATTAATCCTTACAGCGAGGCAGGTTACTATCCATGCCATGTTGAAAGTATAGGCTGGAATTAACGCAAGGAGCATTTCCTTTTGTCCCAACTTTCCGATGAGATTACTGAACTGGCCATCCAACTGGACGCAGCTGTTTTGCGTGCCGACGGTTCTGCCTTGCGGCGGGAGTGGCTGGTCACCAATGGTGCAGGCGCGTTTTCCAGTGGCACACTTGCAGGTGCTAACACGCGACGATACCATGGACTGCTTACTGCTGCATTAAATCCTCCACTCGGCAGGGCACTCCTGCTTTCAAAGCTGGAGGAGGTGCTTGAAATAACGCTGCCGGGAGGCAACAAACAGCAGTTTGCACTTGGCTGCAACATCTATCCTGGTGCAATCTATCCCCACGGCAACCAGATGCTCACCGACTGGATCTCGCTACCGGAACCGCAGTGGACGTGGGAACCCTGCACTGGTGTCAGCTTCGCCAAACGCATTGCTATGCCCCCGGGTATAAACGCTGTGTGTATTGAATACACGCTTCGAGCTCTTCCCGAAGGTGCAACAGCCCGCCTACTTGTTAATCCGCTTGTAGCCTGGCGCGATTTTCACTCGCATATGAAGGCGTGTGGCACACTGCTGCCGGTTATTGCCAATGGTAGCCAGCTAGCATTTACGTTGCCTCCCATCCAGAATGTTTCCACCTATCCTACTCCGCTAACAATTGAAGTGCAAAGCGGTGGTTCACCCTTAGTGAACATGGAGTGGAATGCAAGCCCAGAGTGGTACTACAACTTTCAGCACCCATGGGAAGCCGATCGTGGACTAGACAGCACAGAGGACCTCTACTGTCCGGGGCAGTTTGCATTTCCGCTAACTGCAAAACAGCCCGTCGTGGTGACAGCGGCTGCAGGTGCGGCAATCCCTGCAGAAACAGTTACCTCGGCGCTAAACACCGCGCACCGCATACAGAAGCTACTCGCTCAATCCAAGGCGAGCGATTCATTTACAAGGCAGCTTTCCCTCTCGAGCGCTGATTTCCTGGTAAAGGTACCAGGAAATCGTACATCGATACTGGCAGGATATCCCTGGTTTGGAGATTGGGGCCGCGATACCATGATCTGCCTGCCGGGTATCTGCCTGGCTAATGGCGAAGTAGATGCAGCTGTCGAAATTCTTTCGTCATTTGCACACGCTGCAGACCGTGGAATGATCCCTAACCGTTTCCCAGATTATGGCGACACACCTGAATATAATACCGTGGACGCAACGCTCTGGATGTTTAACGCCATCTGGTTAACGCATTCCACAGGCAAGGCACCGAATTTGGCTCGGCAGATGTGGTCGCTCCTTGAGACTATCGTGAAGGCCCATCAGGACGGAACGCGGCACAACATTCATGTTGACCCGGCAGATAACCTGCTATACGCTGGGGAGAACGGTGTTCAACTCACCTGGATGGATGCAAAAGTTGGTGATTGGGTAGTCACGCCACGCATTGGCAAGCCGGTGGAGATTAATGCACTCTGGCATAATGCGCTGTGCGTCATGGCAGAATTGGCCAAAGTGCTGAGCAACGCGGATGCAGAACAGCACTATCGCCAATTAGCAGTCTCAACTGCTGGCAGCTTCATCGCAAAGTTTGTGCGACCCGATGGTCTTGGACTATACGACGTGATAGACTCCCCTGGCATAGGAAACGATGGTGCGATACGGCCCAACCAGGTGTTTGCAGTGAGCCTGCCATTTGCTCCAGTGCCTGCCAACAGTCCCGCCGCTACCCAGGTGATCAACGTTGTAGACGCGCATTTGCGAACATCATGCGGGTTGCGAACACTCTCCCCGCAAGATAGTGCCTATCAACCACGTTACGCAGGATCACCCCTGCAGCGCGACGGCGCCTACCACCAGGGTACAGTGTGGCCGTGGCTGCTAGGTGCATTTGCAGAGGCATCAGCGGCGGTAAATGGTGACAAGGCTGCCAGTCTTGCGATGCTGGAACAGTTACACTCACAGATTGCTACTTTTGGTATAGGTTCTATTGCAGAAGTATTTGACGGCGATGCACCGCACCGCCCAAATGGTTGCCCTGCCCAGGCATGGAGCGTCGCAGAGACTTTGCGCGTCTGGATCAAACTTAAAGGAGAAACAAACAATGGCTGAACTTGAAACGTTGAGGGTGCAGTTAGATTACCCACTTAACGTCGTGCGTGATCCTATAATCTACCACCTTGTAACAGACTTTAGATTAGTTCCAAACATACGACGGGCAAATATTGACAGCCACACCGGTGGTATGCTCGCACTGGAAATACAGGGCACACCCGAAGACCTCGCCGCAGGTATGGAGTATTTGCGCGGGCTGGGCATTACGGTTACAACAATCGGCGCTGAGTCTTCGTGGACAATCTAGATGGGCATGCGACTAGAGAGTGCCTGAATGCCTGGCCTGCACCTCCTCATTCTGTCATCGCTACCGATCCGCTCTACAGGCGGTTTAGATCGGTGCAGGCCGCCTTTCGACGCAGGGCTCAGGCGCTGATGCACGACTGCGATTGCCCGCAACTACTACATGGATCCGCCAACGTGTTACTGCAGCTATCGGAACAGGACGGCCTCACCCTTACCGAGCTTGCGCGCCGTTGCGAGATAGAGAATTCCTCGCTTACCGCCCTTGTCGATGACCTTGAACGTAGTGGCCTTGCGGTGCGTGAACGTAGCGCTAACGACAGACGGCATATTCACATGGTGCTTACCCAAAAGGGCCGCGAGGTAGCTCCACGCATACGGCATGTTTGGCAGCAGATACAACAGATTGCCTTCGCAAGCATATCTGCGCAGGACATTGAGAGAATGCAATCCGTCATGCAAACCATTGAATCGAATCTTAATGGCGGCTAGCTTCCTAAACCCACCAACCCATCCGGCAGCAACGTGGAGTTGACATCGCGGCCCTGAAGTGGCGGCGGAATGACCTTGGAACGGCAGGACACAACACTCTGCGTTACGGTGGATTTGGCTGCCACAGATATCCCTCATGCTGCGGTAGGTCACTGCTATAGGCAATAACTTATCTGGCGGCGGTTACAATTTAATTGCATGCAGAACGCCATCCTGAGCGCAACGGGGATACTCACCGATAACAGAGTAGTATAATGAGTTATCGTCCACACTTTTCAGGGGTAAAGAAATGCCCAAGGTTATTCAAGGATCGCGCAAATGACTAACTTTCAACGCCAGGCCGGCCGCTATTTCCACTCATCGGGCAGCCCCGCTACCATCGCCATCATTGCTATTAACGCACTTACCTTCCTGATTTTTGCGTTTGGTGGCCAGTTTCTAGCACATGCGATGGTATTGGTTACCGCTGGTGGCCTTAGCAGACCGTGGACGTTCCTGACGTGGCCGCTATTTTCACCAGAACCCGTTGGGCTCCTGTTTGGCGCAATATGGGCGATCTGGTGTCTTGGCAGTCTGGAGCGATCCTGGGGCACTACCAGCCTGGTGGTTTTCTACCTTGCAGTTAACACCATTGCAGCTATCTCCATGTTTGTTGGCTCATCGATTCTAGGAGTTTCGGGTTCTCTTTTAGGTATCATGGCAGGGGTAGCGGCACCCACCGTTGCGTGGGCCACCATAAACAAGCGCGAAGTGGTAATGATGATGGGTGTGGCTCCTATTCCCGCGCCCTGGCTGGCCATTATCACCATGGTCTTCCTCTGGTATTGGGCTGGCCCCTCACAGGGATCACCTGTCCTGGGTTTTTTTCCTCTAGCCGGGTGTGCGGCTGCCTACTGGTACGCTAACAGGGGGCGGTTCGTTGTTCGGGGTTGGACAGGTAGGCGAACGCGAACCAGCGGTAAGGGCAAACTTCGAATGACAACGCTGGAGAATGTTGAGGGCCTGCAGCCTAAATCTCCCCTTGCAAAACTGAAAGCTCGGCAGGAGCAGCGCAAACTGGAGGATCTCTGGCGACGTAGTACGAGTGATGACCACGATGACGGGCCAACCCGTCGATAACTTCCATCCCAAGTAAAGTTTTGCAGGCCGCCTTCCCACTGAGGGAAGGCGGCCTGCTTGTTTATATTTACCATGCGTGGTCAGGTTTTCTGCCGTCTCCACACATCCGGCTCGATATCAGAAAATGACAGGGTCGGTGTTAAACACCAGCCATCTGCGAGTCGAAGGATATGAGGCCCAGGCGGGCTGCCATGCGAAATGCCTGTACCCTGTTGGTCACCTGCAGTTTCTCATAAACGTTAGCAAGGTGGAAGTCCACCGTTCTTTTGCTAACGTAAAGCATATCAGCTACTTCCTTGCTGGATTTCCCTTCAATCACGAGCGTTAACACTTCTAGCTCGCGTTTCGTCAATTTGATGGGGTCCTCGTGAGATCCAATC
>JAJZFK010000416.1 GCA_021805405.1 bacterium | reverse complement strand
GCGCTGCCGCGAATGTGGTGAAGAATATCCGCTTTCGCCTATTCACGTGTGTGAGTTGTGCTTTGGTCCGCTGGAAGTAATTATGAACTGGGAGGAGATCGCCCCCCGCGTTAGCCGTAACGCTATGCAGGCTGGCCCACCTTCCATGTGGAGGTACCATGACCTTCTTCCAGTTGAGGGGCCCCCATGCGTTGGGCATAACGTTGGGTTTACGCCGTTAGTAAAGGCAGAACGCCTGGGAAAGCTTCTTGGCCTTAACAACCTGTACATCAAGAATGATGCAGTAAACCACCCAACCCTCTCATTTAAAGATCGAGTGGTTGCCACTGCTCTAACTAAAGCCCGCGAGTTTGGGTACGACACCGTTGCGTGTGCCTCTACCGGAAACCTTGCCAACTCGGTTGCTGCGCATGCCGCCGAAGGCGGATTTAAGGCCTATATCTTTATCCCTTCCGATCTTGAGCAGGGCAAAGTGCTGGGCACCTTGGTTTACGGCGCAAACGTCCTCGCTGTTAAGGGCAACTACGATGAGGTGAACAGGCTTTGCGCAGAGGCCGGTGGTAAATATGGCTGGGCATTCGTTAACATTACCCTACGTCCTTACTATGGTGACGGATCTAAAACATTCGGATACGAAATCGCGGAACAGTTGGGATGGCGCGCGCCAGATCATATCGTCGTGCCCTGCGCCGGTGGATCCCTCATTAGCAAGATATACAAAGGGTTGAATGAGATGGATCGCCTGGGCCTCCTGGAAAACAGTGTTCATACTCGCATGTATGCGGCGCAGGCAACCGGTTGCTCACCCATAACCACCGCGATACAGACGAAAGCCGAGGTGTTTCGCCCTCAAAAGCCCAACACGATAGCGAAATCGATCGCAATTGGCAACCCCGCAGATGGTTACGTGGCCATGGATACCGTTCGCAAGTCTGGTGGGTGGGCTGCGGACGTGCTCGATGAAGAGGTGATTGAAGGTATAAAGCTGCTGGGCAGTACGGAAGGCATTTTTACCGAAACCGCTGGTGGCGTTACCGTTATGGTTACGAAAAAGCTTGCCGAACAGGGTCGGTTTGGTGCGGATGATGTAGTCGTTATTGCGATTACCGGAAACGGCCTGAAGACCCAGGAAGCGGTACAGGGGCACTTAGGTGCGCCAGTGCTCATACAGCCAAACCTCGACGCTCTTGACCAAGCACTGCAGACAGATAAACTGCTACAACCGGCATAGACTTGGCAGTATACTATTAGTACATTATTGGAGGTTTCAATGGCGATAAGTGTGTTAATTCCTACTCCTCTGCGTAAGTTCACAAACAACAAGGAGTCCGTTGAGGCGAGCGCTGGTACAATTTCAACCCTGCTGGGTGAGTTGGAAGCAAATTTTCCTGGTATGGCGTCCAGGCTTACCGATTCCAATGGAGAGTTGCGCCGCTTTATCAACATTTACGTTAACGAGGAAGATATCCGCTTCCTGCAGGGCATAGAGACACCAATCACCGATGGTGACGCGATCTCAATCGTACCGGCAATAGCTGGAGGTTAGTATTTTAAAGTCCCCGGTGCAACAGTGCATCGGGGAGCGCCTTTAATCAATGTAGTATGGTTTCAAAGGACAAGTTATGGCAGCGCAGAGCATAAACATAACCGCGGTGGGCGACCAGGTCTCTCAGCCAATCCTCTGGCGGATGGCGAGGCTTTTTCATGTTGTACCTAGTATTCTTAAAGCGCGGGTCACTAATGAAACGGCGTTTATGACAGTTGCCATAGAAGGATCTACGTCGCAGTTTGCCGCTGCACGGGCATACCTGGCTAGCCTGGGGCTTGTGCCCGTTGGTGAGGTGGATCTTTCGCTACCTAGCGGACTTGGGCAGCGGCCGGAAGAGTCCATTTCGAGCGCTTATACGCTACATGTTCGGCTGGATGTCGTCCAGGCGCAGTATCTTTCCGCACCTATCCTCTACAGGCTGGGGCGCGATTTCGACGTTGTTTGCAGCGTGATTGGTGGTGACCTGGACGATACTGGCGGCTGGATTGAGGTTGCGTTAACGGGGAGATTGGGAGAGGTGCAGCGAGCGATAGCATTTCTGCACACGACTGGCATTCATGTCGATCCGCGCGAGCGGTCGGTAACCGACTTCAGCAACCTGTAGAATATAGAAAATGACTCCATGACAGCTCAAGATACCTTTCCTGCCCATATATTTTTCGCAGGAATTGGCGGTATTGGGGTTAGTGCGCTCGCACAAGTTGCGCTATCTCGTGGCAGCCGGGTTTCTGGTTCCGATATTCATGCCGATATAGATTCGAATCCTGCTTTAGCAAGGCTTGTTGCGGCGGGTGCGAATGTCTATGCGGGGCACCAGGCAAAAAACCTTGGGGTAGACACGGACCTGGTAGTTGCTTCTGCTGCAATTGCTTCCTCCTCACCTGAACTTGCAGCGGCGGCCCAATTAGAAGTGCCGATAGTTTCTCGTGCAGAATTTCTCGGCAGACTTATGAGTGCCCATGTTGGCTGCACCATCGCAATTGCTGGTACTCACGGTAAGACTACTACCACAGCTATGGCAGGGGTCGCGCTGGTTACCGCTGGTTGCAATCCCACTGTATTTGTTGGCGGTGAGGTGCCACAGCTTGGTGGAAATGTGGTGACAGGTACGCCCCGAGGGCCATTTGTTGCAGAGGCTTGCGAAGCGTATGACTCATTTCTCTGGTTGGTACCCAATGTAGCGATTATAACGAATATTGAACCGGATCACCTTGATCATTTTGGTACTGAAGACCGCATGATGGCGAGCTTCAGAACCTTTGCTGGTGCAGTATTAGCTAATGGCGGGTCACTCATTTTGTGCCGTGATGATAGAGGTGTGCGACAACTCGCGAAGGACCTGCCAACCGACAGTGCAATTGCATGGTACGGTATGCAAGACGCAGCGAACGTTGCGCTTGACGCAGGTAGTAGTTTTGAATGGCGCGATCGACTGGTTAAATTACGCGTTCCTGGAAGCCATAACGTGTCTAACGCTCTCGCTGTGCTCACGCTTTGCGACGTGCTGCCCGGTGTGAGTTGTGATTCGATTATTGAGGGAATTCAACAGTTTCGTGGTGTTAATCGGCGGCAACAGCTGTTGGGTACCATAAAGTTAGGTGATGGAGATGTCGCTGTGTTGGATGACTATGCCCACCACCCAACCGAGATTGCGGCTACCCTGCGGGCACTTGCCTCTGCTTATACTCACCGACGAACAGTGCTAGTGTTTCAGCCGCACCTCTACTCCAGAACGCGTGATTTTCTCCGCGAATTTGCCACAGTGCTGAGCGAGGTGGGAGTACTGGTGCTTGCGCCTATCTATGCTGCCCGCGAGGAGGATCCCGGCGATATCTCATCCTCGGTACTTGCCAACGAAATTCAGCGCATTCATGCAGATAAGCAGGTACTTCTCGCTCACACTGCGGATGACGTTCCTGGTCTGCTGCAGAGCGTTATTCAACCTGATGACCTCCTTGTGTTCATGGGCGCAGGCGACATTATCAGGCAGGCTGATCGTCTTGACGGCCTCATACGGGTGTAAGGATTACTATGATTTCAATGGGTCGGTTGCGTGTAATGGTGCTAATGGGTGGTAAATCGCACGAACGCGAAGTCTCGCTGTCTACCGGTGCGCAAATACTTAAAGGGCTAAACTCTGCTCGCTACGATGCGTATAGCGGTGAGGTTGATGACCTGTTGAACCAGCGTAACGGCCTGCCGGATATGGTGTTCATTGCACTCCACGGTCGTGGTGGTGAAGACGGATCTATACAGGGCCTTCTAGAGTGGCTTGGAACGCCCTATACGGGTTCAGGTATTCTTGCGAGCGCACTCGCTATTAACAAGACCCGGTGTAAGCAGCTATTCAGGGCCGCCGGCCTACCTGTTTTGCCAGAACTAGCGCTAAGGCAGGATGATGTTGCCGAAATTGATAATGTGCTTCACCGCGTGAACGTTGATCTGGGTGGTTTCCCCGTATTCCTTAAGCCTAACAGTGAAGGCTCTACCTTCGGGTGCAGCCGTGTAGACAGTTCCGATCAGCTGAAGTCCGCAATGTGCGAGGCCTGGAAATATGATGATCTGCTGCTGGTGGAACCCTACTTTCGGGGTATGGAAGTTACAGTAGGCGTCCTAGGTAACGCTGGTCAGTCGCCAGTCGCGCTCCCGCCAATTGAAATTGTTCCACGTTCGGAATACTACGATTACGAGAGTAAGTACGCGGCAGGGGGCAGTGAGCACATAATACCCGCACGGCTCTTACCCGAAGTGCTGAAGAGACTGGGAGAACTTGCTGTTTCGTGTCACAATTTGCTAGGGTGCGATGGAATGTCGCGTACCGATTTTATCGTAAATGAGAAGGACATTGCAATTCTCGAAACAAATACCATTCCGGGCATGACACCAACAAGCCTGCTTCCCCAGGCAGCTGAACACGCCGGTATTTCCTTCTGCGCGATGCTGGATGGTATTATAGATTGTGCGTTACAGGCAAGACGCATTGCGGTTTAACCCAGGGAGCACAGAATGACGGCGAGTGCCCAAACAAAGGATCGACTACCGCGTAAGCGCAAAGTCAACCGTCGATCATTGTCCCTACAATTCCGCCGCCTCCTCACGCTTACCGCGCTTGGGGCCGTACTTACTGCAGAGTGTATTGGAGCGCTATTTACCTCCCCGTTATTTAGAGTAAGAACGATAACTGTGAATGGCACAGCACAGCTTCTTCCTGCCGAAAAGGCAGGCGTGTTGGCCGCCGTTACACCGCTGATAAACTCAAATTTCTTCCGGCCACCGAGCTCCAACTGTATGCGTAGGCTAACTGCTATACCTGCTGTACAATCGGGCTCCGTAAACCGAACGCTCAGCGGTGGCCTAGTTATTACTGTTCAGCCCCGTCAATCGCATGCCGTGCTTCTCTCTTCAAATGGTGGCTGGCAGATCGCAAATTCGGGTCTTGTTATCCGGCCATCCAACAACACGAATCCCAATGTACCAATAATCTCATGTGGATGCGGGAATCTCCATCCTGGCGAGGAACCCGCTTCTTTTCGCCTACAGAGCGCACTGCTTGTATTAAACAGACTGGGAACCCAGGCGAGCTTACTTTGCCGGAAAATTACTGTTGACCCCGGCGATAATGTGTGGTTAAATGTACTGGGAAACGTCGCAGTAAATCTTGGGCAACCCCAGCATATAAACAGGAAATTGAAGATACTTTCGCGCATTGCCCAAGAAGACCCAAATGTCGGCGCAAAGGTTTCGACAATAGACCTGACGTATCCGGAACAGCCGGCGTGTGTGGTGCGTGCAACCAGGGAATCGTTCAACGTGAATGCAGGTAACAGCCGTCGTTCGTCTAATGGCAATTTGCCCCACCAGGGACTGCAATGAGAAGAGGTATTGCATGACAGTCTATTCGTCTGGAATCAACCATAAATCCTACACCTGGCAGTTGACGATTCTCTGCTTTGTGCTGGGACTTATCCTTGCTGCCGCCGTACAAACCGTCAACCAGGTATCACGCGCGGGCAACGGGCCCCACCGCGAAGGGTTTTTCTTTGGCAACGACTCATCAGGTTTGCAAAAACTCACGAACGATCTTACGAAGCAGATTCAGTCGGTGCAGCAGGAGAACAGTCATTTGCGGCGGCAGAACCAGGATTTGAATGACCAGATTGCGAATAGAACAGGTGCTGCCAGTACGCTAAACCAGGAATTAAAGGACGCTCAATGTTTTGGTGGCCTCACCGAGGTAGCAGGCCCGGGCATTCAGGTTACTCTTAACGACAACTCTCAATCTACCGTGAATGCAGCTAATCCCGCCACACTTGTCAACCTTGTACATGACACTGATCTTGAAGAGGTTGTGAATGAGATGAAGGTTGCTGGGGCTGAGGCTGTAGCAATAAATGGCCAGAGGCTTGTAGGCAATTCAACCATCCGTTGCGTAGGGCCAGTTATTCAGGTAAACGGTGTGCCCACTGCACCACCGTTTATCATACAAGCTATCGGCGATCCAAACGCGCTTTACGGTGGACTTAATCTGCCAGGTGGTATACTAGATCAAATGCGTGGAACCAATCCCGACATGGTCAAAATGGTGAAAGTGCCGAAGATGCTGTTGGCAGCTTTTGCTGGCAGTACACAATTTCGGTTTGGGCATCCAGTCTCACCGCGCCATGATCCACTAGCCACTCATGGAGACCGCCAATGAGGCTTAGACCTGCCATTTTGCCAGTTATCGGTCTGGTCGCCGGTGTAACACTTGGCACAGTTTCATTCAGGGTGTTCAACTGGAAAATTCCTCCGCAGTATGCACCATACCTCTCGGTTGCAGCTCTTGCTGCGCTGGATACGGCGTTTGGTGGTATACGCGCGGGTATCGAAGGTCGTTTTCAGAACGACATCTTTGCTTCTGGCTTCGTGTTAAATTCGCTGCTTGCCGCGCTCCTCGCCTGGGCTGGTGATCAGCTAGGAATTAACCTGGCTCTCGTTGCAGTGCTGGTACTGGGAACGCGAGTTTTCAATAACCTGTCGCTTATGCGTCGGTTCTATCTTAACAAACTCGCACTTAGTCGCAAGAAGCAGCAGGAGGAAGTTGCGTCAAGTACAGCTCTTTCGGCTAGCCAGGTACTTGCACCGAAGTCGGAAATAGGCGGATTTTAAATACTATTAGAGCATCCGGCCCAGGCTGGAGTGGCGAGGTTTGATTGTGCCGAAGAATAACCTGATTGCGGGCCTC
>JAJZFK010000246.1 GCA_021805405.1 bacterium | reverse complement strand
CATTCGTTGTAGTGTCCGTTCCAACTGGCTGAGGGTGTTCTTATCACATGTTGAGGCCGAAGCCCTTAGCAGGACCTCTAGCACAGAGGGCATGGGGAACTTAGGCGCACCGTTTAGCCCGCCATGGTAGGAGTCCATGCGGGATGCAATGGTTTGCGACGCGGATGCAAATACTTCCGCGATCGGGTGCCCACTGCCCGCAGGCAGGTTTTCCGAATGTCGCAGTCCATCAAGAACGGCTGCGCCGCGCTCTTCGATATCTTCTCTGCTATTCGTCCACGCTTCTGTAATTGTGGTCATAATGCGTGGCAGGCCAGGTCTACCATAACGGTCTTCTGGAGGAAAATAGGTGCCGCAATAGAATGGGAGTGCCTGAGGAGTAAGGAACACTGTCATGGGCCAGCCGCCCTGACCGGTGGTGAGCTGAACAGCCTCCATGTAGAGCGAATCGATGTCTGGCCGTTCTTCCCTGTCCACCTTTACGCAAACAAATTCACGGTTCATCTGGGCTGCAATTTCTTGGTTTTCGAAACATTCATGAGCCATTACATGGCACCAGTGACACGCTGAGTACCCTACAGAAAGCAGGATCGGTACATTACGCCCGCGTGCATTGGCAAATGCCTCTTCACCCCACGGGTACCAGTGTACTGGGTTGTCAGCGTGCTGCAGCAGATAGGGGCTCGTCTCTTGGGACAGTCGGTTCATCTACACAAGACCTTTCATAGAGGCAACAATACGTGGCAGTTCATCCGGCGACAAAGTTGCGTACAGTCGTGTTGTCACTGCGGGAACTCAGATATTACAGAACGTGCGTCATCGCTTACCACTGTGCGGTAACTGCGTTATCGTCGTGCCGCCAAATGATGACGGTACAACAGTTTACATGCTATATTCTAGCAGGCAACGAGCAGACTGAGAGGGATGAGCGCCTCAAAATCACAATTCGTGGGTGTTATTTCAACATTCACATCCCGGCGTCCATTAATCAGCCAGAACAGGGACGATTCTAACGGCAATGATGGCGCCATGGCGGTCATCCTGGCGCGGTAGTATTTACCTGCGCATACGCGCCAACTGTTTAGAGGCGGATGCAAGCCAAGCCCGCACATCAGCATAGACCTACACATCCAATTTGTTTGATGCGCTTACCCAGTCTGTATCGATGCCATGCTGCATCAGGATTTCGGATAATTGGCCAACATGCCCCTGCAGATGCCGAAGGTTGAGCAGTACGTGCGATAGCTTATCCATGTTATGATACCAGCTGAAGCCCGTCTCCTGCGCATCCACGTTTAGCTCGTCTACAAGCATATCTACCAGGTCATCCACATATAGTATGTAGGCGAGCATTTCCTCCGCATTGTACGAAGGTTCGTCTTTCGCCAGCTCAAACGGCTCAACCTCTGCTGGAGATGTCCATAAACCAGGGTGGATTTTTTCATGGCGAACTGGCCACGGCTTAAATGCAGCCTCATCCTGACCCAGATAGAGTTGAGTAAAAAACGCGGTATGAAATGCTATTCGCCAAAACGTGCGGGGATGCTCTCCCACTGTCCACAGGGAATCGGGACACTTCTTAACACAGTCTACAAGCATCGCGAGTGCCGCGTGGTACTGTTGTTTAAGGCAACCCTTCAGGTTCATATAAATTCCTTTGGTGGTGGCGTAGAGTTAATTATGCGTGGCAAACGGTAGTGTAGCTCGTTTGTTTTTACTGGGCTATACACCGTGGTGGAGGCGCATCTACCCGGGCGAGGTGCTGTATGCTTTTGTGATTTCTAGCATTGTACCTGGGTACGTGCTGTTCCATCGCCATGTGCGTGTGACGGCAGGAGGGCCAGCCGCTCGAAAGTGCAGATCTATTGACTGAGGCATGTTGTTTGGTCCGTTAACCGTAATTGAAAATCCCTCGGTTGGAGTACTGGTTCCTGCTGTTTGTGGCCGGGTGCCCATTAACGCGGTGAGCAGGAACGTACGCTTTTCGGTAGAAGACATGCTACTGAGCGGCAACCCGTTGGCAGTTTGAGATTGCTTCCACTGCGCCAACGTTAATCTCCGCAGGAATGCGCGTATAATCACCGGCCAGCCAACGTTCTGGCTCTGTACATGAGTGACTTCAAGGGTCCTTGCTGTAATACCAAGAAACTCGTCATGGCTAAGCGACGACAGCTTTTCGAAGTCCTTTACCGTTAGGTGCGCTTTACCTTTCACCCATGCAAGATACTTCGTCAGCAATGCCGCTGGTGGTTCTGCCAATAGATCTCTTCCAAGCGTGAGAGTTCGAAAAGCTAAAACATCCCGGAAGAGAATAATATGGTGGCCGGTGCTTCGAGCTAGTGGAAGCAAAAACGACTGAAGTGTAAACGATTTGCCAGCCAAAAAACTGAACGGGTAAACAAGTTGTGGTCCTATATAGCCGTCGCTGACAATTGGAACATGCGTCTTTTTGTAAATCAATTGCAGAATGGTGTCGATTGGAGCGGGATTAAAATCTATGTTCTGCGGCACAACGAACCGAGACGTCCAACGTCCGGTGGAATACGGTGAAAACAGATCTACTCGAGCCTTTTCGCGCTCGGTGTTACAACCATCGGAGGCAATGAGTGCACCATCTTTCGCAAGTAGGAACGTTGCGCTATTCGATTGAAGGAGCGGCGCGGTGCCCGATACCCAACCCTTGTGCCCATGGGTGTACCCCCCAACATTCAATTGGCTTGTAGACCAACAAAAACCCAGGGTAAAACCGCTCAGGTTGGTTTTCGCGGTTATATTGCCAAGCGAAAGCATACCACCAAGTTGCTCTTTAACAGTTTCCTGCAGTTCTGGCGATAAGGAATCAAAGTGCACATTGCCTATGATATCATCGCGTAATTGAGTGAAATCTGCTCCTGCTGCTCCCACATGCAAAACGGAGATACCAAACACGGCTTTTTGCTGCTCCGGGGACAGCGACTGCCAGATATTGGCAACAATACTCCCGCGCGGGGCGGCGTCAATGCTCCGCCGAATCGTTGCTTCCCGGTTCCAAACGCGATTACGTACCCATGCCTTTCGCTCCTGAATCTGGCCCTGCTCTAAGGCCAAAGTACCTGCGTCTGGCTGTAAGCATATTCCGCCTGTTTTTTGCTTCTCCCAGCGGCCTCTTGTGGCCCATGCAATCGCGCTTAAGATACTGGTTGCCGGCGTGTGGCTGCACAGGATGGTGAACGGTCTATCTTTTGCCCAGGTGGAAACTGTAACCTGTTGATGGGTTTGTGCCGATAATTCTGCCGCGGCCCTGTAGAGGGGGGTAGCAACAAGCTTAAGGTTGACATCGGCCGCTGCATCGCCCGTGGACACTGGTTTTGGTGGTGTTGCCGCAGATGACGCAAGACAGAGGCAGATTAGTGGTAATCCTACAACGGTGGGTTTCATACATCTCAATTTCATACGTCTCCTTGAGCGCACAGCACTTGCGTGCTAGCCAACGTTCCATGCAACTTAAGATTGCCACCAAGTAAATTGCCATTAGAAGTCAATGCACGATACCGGTTGCCGCGATGCTGGTCGGCATTCTTACCGCCCGTACTCCATGAGGGAGTTTGAGGCCAATGTAGTCTAATGGCCGCCACACCCGCGTACCGGGTGGCAACTGGAAAAGCGCCCGCGGGTACGAATGCGTATACTTAATGCGGACTACCGAGAAATCTATATTTGCAGCCTTTGCCGTCATAGCGGCACGCAGCACAATGTGTGTTGCAGCATCGATGTAGTACGTACCCATGTCGCTGGTATAGACATCGCATGGTCGACCTGCAACTTTTGCAGTACCTTTGCGCTGAATGGTGGGGTTCAACCTCTTGAACGGCTGTTCGTTCGGGCTTATCAATATAAAGCCAAAGGGATAGATCTGGTCCGGGTGGCCATACCAGCCTTCGACAGTGTTATCTAAAGGGATGTGAAATTTTTGATCGACATGCTGTTTGCTGTAAAGATGATACAGACGGTCGAGATTCGACATGTCACTCCGTTGCGCAGGCGCACAAAAGCCAAGTGGATTCGTTTCCCACACCAAATCAGGGTAGGACCCATCAAAGTAGTATGTGAGATAGGCTGACTTCACGGCCAATGCCTGATTGTGTGAAAAAAATTTAGGGAGCGGCTGCCCAGGTTTCTTCAACCACATGCCATTGGAGTACCAAACCTTATAGTACCGTGCTGGTATGCCTCGATCCTGCAATTTCAACACGGCGTAGTATGAAACTCTGGGCGCGTGAATTGGCACGTACTTGTGGGACGGATAGGGGGAACTGTGCTGTTTCGGGGCTGCTTGGGCAGGGCCAACAAAAAGGGAGAAAGCCACCAAAACCGCTGGTAGAGAGATCTGGATATTCAGCCTCAACATAATGCCTCCATCAACATGATATTCGACTTTGTTGCCTAGTTTATCCCGGTAGCTGCGATGTCAGTAGGCATTTTAATCGGGATAACGCCGGCGGGAAGCGAAGCACCGGTAAAATCCGCGGGTCGATAAACCCGTGTGCCGCGAGGCAGTTCAAAAACAGCACGAGGAAGTTTGTGGGTGAACTGAATGGATAAAACCTTGAAAACCACCGGCGGCGCACCACTCATGTTAATTTTCTGCTTAAGGACAAGTTGTGTGCGCTTATCAATCCACACTGTGGCTGAAGAACCTGTGTAGCGGCGACATATCCGCCCGGCCACCTTGCCAACACCGTCTGGATGCATGCCATTGAGAAGATCTTTTCCAGGTTGTTGCGAGGCAGTTACAAGAAGTCTACCAGCCATTGGATATTGCTGAAATAGATTATGGTAAGCTGCCTCTGCCTCGCTCTGGTTTTGCGTACCATATTTCTTGTTCACTACTGCAATTCCGTATAGGTTTATTAACCTACCGATGTTGTACCGCTCACTGGATTCAGCGGGATAGGCCATTCCCATACGGTTTTCTACCCACACCAAGCCCGGATAAGAGCCATCAAACCGGCGTGTCCTATAGAATGCCATCTGGCTACCAATTAACTTAGGATTGTATGACAAGACAAACTTATGGGCCGGGGCAGTTTTCCATCGGCCATTGCAGTACCACACGTGATAAAGACGGCTGGGTTGGCTGGGTAACAGTTCTTCTACCACCGCATAGTAGCAGAGGTGTGGGGCGTGAACCGGTAGGTATGTCGGTTTGTCCTGCCATTTATAACCAGGCTGTGCATATATCAGTTTCACACTGCTGAGCAGAGCACCCAACAAAACACCGATCCATAATCGCTTTTTCATGCAGGCAGTCCTCTCAATAGTAAGTTCCCCTCCGGTAGTTAGCCGGAAGGGAACCTCTGCAGCGACTAGAGGATAAACTCACCCAGAACGTTTGAATAGATGAGGCTGATACCGGATCCGGGTGTTGTATAGTAGAATCCGGTTGCGCGCTCAAAACCGCTTTGAGGAATTGTATCCCAGGCGAGGCGTGTGAAAGTTGTTGTGTAGCCTAACATGTTCTCAGCCCAGGATTGGTAACTACCCGGTGCGCCGTTCGCAAGTACCGGCGCGAATTCGATGGAGACGGCGCCCCACATGCCACCGGGAGCGGGCGGACCGCCGACGATCGTGAAGTCATAGGTCTTCCCGGATACAGGATTTGTGGGTGCATCTGTCGTTAGCGACACCCATGGCGATGTTGCGTTCGCGATTTGCGGAACAAAGAATACAGACATCGTCGCAAGAACTGCAGTCAACAACACTTTCCGACGGGGGGATAGAATCGACATACGGCTACACTCCTTCATAAGAATGAGCGCTCTGTAAAATCAAAGCGCTCTGTAAAATCAAAGCGCTCTGTAAAATCAAAGCGCTCTGTAAAATCAAAGCGCTCTATTTAAATAATAGCACCTTAACGAAATGCTTGTCAATATTATTGCAAAAGGAAATTGAATTAAAAGCATGAGGATCAGAAAAAGTTACAATTCTGGTCCAAAATCTAGAATAGAAATGGGTAGAGATGGGCGCTTATTCATTGATTTTACTACTCGCACACGCAAAATTCCTCCTGCAGGTTACTGTGCGCCTGTTGTACCGATTGACGGCAACGTGAGTGTGATTTGTCGGGCCCTAAGGGCTAATACCGTTTTAGGGACTGCCCTGCGACTTTGAGGGACGCGCACGTGGGTGCGCGCTTCGGTATACCTCGCGCAGCCGGTCTCTGCTCACTTGTGTGTAGATTTCTGTTGTAGTCACCTTGCTGTGGCCAAGCATTTCCTGAATGACCCGTAGATCGGCACCATTATTGAGTAGATGCGTCGCGAAGGAGTGCCGCATGGTATGGGGCGAGATTCTGGTAGGCAGGTTAGCACCCCGGGCGCGCTTCACAAGTATATTCCTCACCTGTGCACGGGAAATCTGCCGCCCGTGCTGGTTTGGAAACAGAAACGGACTTGAGGGCATAATTCGATTGGGACCCTTATGACGGCCGCCCACTGATTTTGCTGTAACAAGTACTGATTCCGTGTAGCGTTGCAGCCACTGGCATGCCGTTTCACCCACGGGAACAATCCGTTCTTTGCTTCCCTTGCCCACGCAGCGCACAGTACGAGCGTGCAGGTCCACGCTGTCCGTGCGCAAACTGCACAGCTCCGAAACGCGAAGGCCAGAGGCATACAGCAACTCGCACATAGCACGGTCTCTCACTTGCTGAGCAGTGGTGGTGTCGCCGTACTCCAGCAACATTTTCATTCGCGCTTCAGATAGTGGATGAGGTAGGCGTTTGGCCCGTTTGCGGCTAGGCACAGTTGCCAT
>JAJZFK010000276.1 GCA_021805405.1 bacterium | reverse complement strand
GCACACGCTTTGTAATGCGCAGGGTACCGCGGCCTCGCCCGGGTATAAAGCAGTCAAATGGCAGTGCACCCGCCCCAAAGCGGTCGAGAGTATAGATTTCACTGCCCGCAACCACGCGGTTATAGGCATCAACCGCAATTTGGTGCGTTTCTGGCCGCAGGAACAGATCAACAAAATGAAAGCGCGGAAGGTGCGCGGTTTCTGGTGTCAGGCGTAACAGGTGCGCCGTACAGGTAACTTCCAGATTATCTGGCGAGTACCCCAGCAGTAGCGAATAAATACGAGGAAGCACAAATTGAAAAAGATCAGACAATGTCTGATCTGGATGATTGGCACTGTATTCCCGACAATACCCCAGGAGTGTATCTGCAGTATTGCGTGCTTCATTCTGACAGCAGCCGGGCACAATCTGGCGAACAGCCTCTTCAAAACCCCACGACAGGATATCTATCATTCCATCGCCAACTTCGCTCAGCTTAAGGGCATGTACTATTCGGTCGCTAGAACCTGTATACACCAGCCCGCGCCAACCCCAGGCTTCGGTAACCGTGTCTATGAACGCCTGTACGCCCTGGGTAGAGCTGGCTGCCAGCCTGTGAATGGGTACGCCGCTACGGACAAACTCATGGCGGGAAGGGAAGGTTTCGCTGCCGAACAGAGTGGACACCTCGCCTGCAGCCGACCAGAGGGATTTCGTGGTACCGTCGTTATGTGCCATGGCTACGAACCTACCCGGGCCCGGTAAGCCAACAGGAGACTTTGCGAAATAGTCTGTGTCGTGCACACCAACCACAATTTTGCCACCCAGGCCGTTGCGGTCTAGCACTTGGCGCAGAACTGCCTTCATTGGTTCATCCCAAAAAACAGATTGCCCAAGTGCCAAAAATGGCGTGTCAGGGTATTTTGCTCGTAATTCTGAGGCTACATCTGCTACAGAACGATTTGAGCCAGAACGAATCATGCGGGTGTGCTCCAATTCTTTTCGGCGTGCAAAGTTCGTTACGTGTTGATAAACCGTCTAGTTCCGTTTAGGGCGACTGTCGACGCCCGTAATTACCCGCCGTGGCAAAAAGAGATACAGGTACCAGAATATTCCGTTAATACCTGCAAAGGTGAGACGCAGTACCGGGCTTATATTAAGGTGCGAAAACATTCCCTCTATTAGCCCGGCGAAAATGAGTAACGGCAATGTCCCCAGCACCAATTGAATCGAGTCGCGTCCCGCATCCCTGAATGCGTCCGGCCGCGCAAGCCTGCCAGGCAGTATTATCGCGTGAGCGAGCCTAAATCCAGCCGCACCGCAGATGAAAATGGAGGTTAGCTCGGCAATGCCATGCGGAAGAATCCCCGGCCAGAATGTATTATTTCTGTGCACCTGGGTCATGAGCGCCGCAAGTGCGCCAAGGGACGCTCCGTTCTGAAACAGCATGAAGAGGGTGGGTAGAGCAAATAGAATACCGCCTACAAACACCATTATGCCAACGGTAATGTTGTGCGTCATGAGAAGACCAGAAAATAGTGCCGATGGCGGTGAAGATACCTTACCGCTTTTCCACACGTTTACCGAGCTGGCAAACTGCCGAGGAATAAACTTGTACAGCATATCGGGATGATGAAGCACAAGCCAGTAGGTGTACACCGCGGCGAAAATACTAAAGCAAAGCGAAGCGATAAAATACCACTTACGCTTCTGGATAAGCGCTGGGAAATCATACGCATAAAACCGCCAAACTGCCTGCACGGCACTTGCACGCTGGTGATCCGTAAAGATCTGGGCATGCGCACGTGCCGTTAGGTGATTGAGATGCTCTACAAGGTCAGGATTGAGATTACGCGTACGCGCCATTGCCAAATCAGAGGAGACCCGTCGGTAAAGCGGCGTGATATCGTTAAGCTCCTCGCGGCTCATTCGCCTAAGGCCGCCAGTAGTGGTAGCCTTGTCAAGAAGCAAGGAGAGACGCTCCCAGCCTGCACGTTTCTTTTCTACAAACTGCCGTTCTGTCATTGTACATTATAGCACCAAGCCTAATAGGTGAAACGGCAGGGCAGCTTACTGCCCTGCCGATCAGTTTAGCTCAATAGCTACGTTTTTGACTTTAGGTGCCTGAATGCCAGGAAGCAAGGTATTCGGCCTGTTCCGCTGTGAGGGTATCGATCTCAACACCCATGCTTATCAGCTTGAGGCGGGCGATCTCGATGTCAATATCACGAGGTACACCATAAACCGCCTTTTCCAGCTTGGATGCGTTAATTTTCATGTACTCTGCGCAGAGCGCCTGGTTTGCAAACGACATATCCATTACGGAAGCCGGGTGCCCTTCGGCAGCGGCGAGGTTGATGAGCCTTCCTTCGCCCAGCAGATATACGCGTCGCTCATTTGCGAGCGTAAATTCCTCAACAAAATCACGCACGGTGCGTCGCGTTCGTGCCTGGGATTCCAGGGCAGGTATGTCGATTTCTACATTGAAGTGGCCGGAATTACAGATGATAGCCCCGTCCTTCATTGCGGAGAAATGCTCTCCGCGCAGAACGTGCATATCACCCGTCAGTGTACAGAAGAAATCGCCCACCTTTGCCGCGTCTGCCATTGTCATGACGCTGTAGCCATCCATCACGGCTTCCAGAGCGCGTACTGCATCTACTTCGCATACGATGACCTGCGCGCCAAGCCCGCGGGCTCGCATCGAAACACCACGGCCGCACCAGCCGTAGCCAGCTACAACAAACTTGCTGCCTGCAATTAACCGGTTGGTTGCACGAAGAATACCATCAATGGTTGACTGGCCGGTACCGTACCTGTTGTCGAAGAGGTGCTTGGTATCCGCGTCGTTTACCGCCATGATTGGGTAGGCAAGAACACCTTCAGCAGCCATGGCCCGCAGGCGGATAACACCCGTGGTGGTCTCTTCGGTGCCGCCGATAATACCAGGGATGAGGTCCTTGCGGTCACTGTGAATAATGCCTACGGTATCTGCGCCGTCGTCCATTGTAAACTGCGGGTGAGCGTCGAGTACGGCGTTAATATGACGGTAGTAGGTTTCGTGGTCTTCACCCTTTATGGCGAACGTTGGTATGCCATAGTGGTGTACCAGCGCAGCAGCGACATCATCCTGAGTAGACAACGGGTTGGATGCGCATAAATAAACGTTTGCACCACCGGCCTTTAGGGTAATAGCAAGATTAGCGGTTTCTGTGGTGACATGCAGGCAGGCAGCAGCGGTCAAACCACTTAGTGGCTTGTCATGCAAAAACCGCTCTTTTATCTGCCGAAGGACCGGCATTTCCATCTCTGCCCATTCAATGCGAAGCTTGCCTTTGTCGGCCAGGCTGATATCACGCACGTCATGCGGTATCGAAGCGATTGTACTCAATTAACTTCTCCTGTGTTATGCGGCATAACGGGTGCAACGGGTAATAGCGCGGGTGCCAGCAGACGCCTCTGCTTACTCTGTTCCCACTCTAACCAGTCCTCAACCGCCGCCAGGCCGCTCATTCTTGGTATGTATTCTTTTAACTCGCGCTCTAGCTCCTGCAGCATTCTCTCCTGTTGAGAGCGAAATTCCGATACAAGCTCCGTTGGTGACAGAGGCATATAGAGCGTTCGCCCGCCTGGTTCTGCACGCAGTCGCCTTACTGTACCGCGATCTTCCATGCGTTGAAGAACCTCGTAAATCTTGGCGGTAGGCACAGCGGCCTCACGGGCCGTGCGGTAGCCAGTAGCCGGCGCACAGCGGAGTAATGCCGTGTACGTCCTCACTTCATATTCGCTCCAGCCCAGTTGTCGCAGCGCATCAAGCATTGTAACACATCCTCCCCAATATTATACACTACGACGGTAGTCAATAGCGAATAATCCGGCGAGCGGCACGCGCCTTTTGTTTGTCATCGGCTAGCAATTTGGCTTTATTCGAGATTATGAGAAGGCGTTGAAGCCTGATACACCGGCCTAGCGCGGCGCGGGTGCAACACGCAATTATCGGTATATTGTGGTCTAATGGTCAGTACCCACTGGAAGCGCACGCGTGAGGAATTAAAAGGGCACTACGGGGCTGAGCTTTCCTGCGAGTGCGAGCGCAAATAATCAACAAAGTGGGGTAAACGTTCTTGCAGCCAGCAAACATGTACGGTTAAATACCGATATCAGTGCTGGCATACTGGCAACATTTTAGAGGGTAACCGAAACTGAAGTGTTGTAAGGTCTAGAGGTAGTCTTCACCGGGTAGAAAGACACGGCCGCAACGCCAGCATTCTTCCGCCGCGGCCGGGCATATAGTTTGGCACCTAGGACACTTGTGTATCTTTACAGGAAACCTGCCGCACTGCGGGCACCGGGTACTGTCACCGTATACCAGCGCACCACAATGTTGGCACGCTGTTGCCTCGTTGGATTGATGAGGTTTTTTGGGTGATGATGCCGCCACTCAAGATTTCCCGTTAGTTTAATGTTCCTGGACGGGTTACAGCCCGCCAGTACATGCGAAATGACCCAAATACAAGTACGCTAGCGGCCGCGGCCCACAAAATTGCCCAAAAAACAGCAGGAATGTGCGAAACCGCCGCCATATTCGCCGCATCGTTGTCGCCAAGATGGTTCGTTGTTATTACCAATAGTGTAATGAGGTCGTTTAAAGCATCCAGACCGCATTCTACAGCCACAAAGATAGCAGCAAACTGTGCAGCGCCATCTGGCAGATATTTTGATAACGCGCCCATGACAAGGGCGATGACAAATCCCATCACCGGGGTAAACAGACCACTCACTGCAGGATCGTGACACCACACCAGTGTTACCACCAGCGCGTATACCGACATAAAGCGCAAAATTGCCTTGCCAGCGGTTTTGGAGCGAATTCGCGCAAGCTGTAGCAGCATAGCACCAAAGAAGGCAGCGCCAAGGTAGCCTGCAGGGTTAATGAACCATTCTGCCCACCATGTAGCGCGTATCATGGTTACGCCACTTGTGTTAGGATTCAGGCGTATGCCATTGACCTGGCTCCCCGTTAATGTTGCCACCAGTGCATGGCCACTTTCATGCACAAGCGTAACAAACAGCCGCACCGGGTAGAGAATAAACTGACTATACGGTATCCACATCATCACGAGAACAAGCGCAAGAGCACCAAGCAGCATGCGCCGCCTGGAGGTACGCGTGATATCATCTGGCACCGATACAGAAACCGTTCGCAGAACAGGATCCATAGGTCGCCTCCTTATACTCTTCCCGATACGGCTAGATACGACCAGCCGTTATCCGCAAACTGCTTAACGGGTTTCTAGAGCACCTTTGCTATGCGCGCCACTGCCTCCTGAATTCGTTCACCGTTTTTGTCACCCATTACTGTTAGTGACATGCGCACGTAACCTTCGCCATGCTCGCCGTAGCCACTGCCGGGTATAACATTTACATCGGCCTTTTCAAGCAGCATGCGGGCAAAGGAAGCGCTTGTATGGCCCTGGGGTACACGTGCCCATATATAGATAGCCGCCTCCGGTGAAGATACCTTCCAGCCCAGTTCGTTAAGCCCCTTTACCAGAATATCACGACGGCGCCTGTATAGCTCCAGGGTAGGCCTGTTATCGGTATGCAGCAGCGCATGGGCCGCCGCAAGCGATACTGCAGGAAACTGCTTACTATCTAGGTTGCTCTTTAACTTGTTGAGTGTGGCGATTGCCTCGGCACAGCCAACCGCAAAGCCGATGCGCCAACCTGTCATGTTGTACATTTTAGAGAGCGAATGTAACTCAATCGCAACATCCTTAGCACCCTCTACCTGCAGAACTGAAGGAGGCGCGACATCGTAATAGACATCTGCATAGGCAGCATCATTAACGAGGAGCAGGTTGTGCTTGCGCGCGAATGCTACAGCGTCTCTGTAAAAATCGAGCGTTGCGGTGGCGCCTGTAGGGTTGTTAGGGTAGTTTAGCCATAATATTTTGGTTCGCTTCAAAATATCGTCTGGTATTGCGTTGAGGTCTGGCAAGAAGCCATTCTCCTCAAGCAGCGGCATTGCGTATGGTTCGCCGCCAGCGAGCAGCGTGTTCACCTTGTAAACGGTGTAAGCAGGATCTGGACAGAGCGTGACATCGCCCTCGTCAATGTAGGACCACGCCAGGTGCGCCAGACCTTCCTTACTGCCAATTAGTAGCATCGCCTCCGTCAGTGGGTCAATATCTACATCAAACCGGCGCTTCATCCACGTGGCAGCTGCCTCAAGAAATGGCTCCCATCCCGCGTTGGTCTCGTCATACCGGTGTGTAGATGGGTCGTGAGCAGCACTGTTAAGCGCATCTATGATGGACGAAGGCGTCGGCTGATCGGGGTCACCAATACCGAGGTCAATTACGTCGCGCCCTTCAGCAATGGCTTTTCTCTTTATAGCTGATATTTCCCCAAAGAGGTAGGGCGGGATTAATTCCAGCCGCCGGGAACGTGCAATCAAAAGCTCTTCTCCTATTAATGTAAATCTATTATGAATTGTACCAGAGAGAATGCCGCGAGGCAACCTGGCAAGCAGCAGTGTAAGCTGGCCATGTTTCCAAGGTTGCTTTGCTACGGCACCGTGCAATGGCAAGTCGGGCGTAACATCCCGTCGCCACGTTCCGTTGCGCAGTTGTCCCCGTGTGTTCACTCAGTACTCTAAGGTATGCAATACCCGCCGTCTGGCATCTGCCTCTTTTTGTATGAACAACCTAACAACAGGGCGGCCACGGTACTAAATCATCACCCCATATACTCCTCGTCTGTAACATGCTCCATCCACTGTACCACCTTGCCATTTAGGCTCTCCTGCAGGGCAATGTGGGTCAT
>JAJZFK010000304.1 GCA_021805405.1 bacterium | reverse complement strand
CGGGCCGGGTACCGGGCCGGGCCCTGCACCTGGGCAGTTCCCTGGCCCTGGTGGTCCTCCTCCCGGTGGTTTTGGTACGGGTGGTGGTGGCCAACCAGGAGGACCAGGCGGCCCTCCTCCAGGCGGATTTGGTCCCGGCGGTGGCGGAGCCCAGCAGCCCCAGCTTTTCGGAAGACCACCCGGGCAGCCACCCCGGAACCCCGGACCTCAAGGTGGTGGGTTCCCACTGCACAATGATCGAGGCGACCACGGTCCCAACGCTGTCGCACCTGCGCGACCACCGCGAAGGCCATTTAACAATGACGGTGCCCCGCGCCAATTTCCCAATTTTGGAGGGCCAGGATTTCCGCCATTCGGGGCGATGATGGCGCGTGATGGTGGTTCCCGGCCACTAGATGCACCTCGACTCTATCCGCTCAAGCTCAACGAAGGAGTACTAGCAACCGCGGGTGCGCCATGGGATATGGGGGCATACAAACGAGCCGTGACTGGCGAAATCGTGCTATCTACCGTGAAGCATAACGGTATGATACTACGCCTCATTACAAGGCCCTTCATGCAGTGGGGTCATCCAGTGGCAGTTATCCAGTTCGCTTATCCGCTCGCGGATGCACTTGCCGCTATTCAGGAGATGAACCAGGTTCTGCTTACGCTCCTTCCTGTAGGACTTTTGCTTGCTGCCCTGGGCGGAGCAGCCGTCACCAATAGAGCCATTCGACCGGTGCGTACCCTGGAAGCTGGACTAAGACGCCTGACGGCCGAGGACCTTGGCAGCAAACTGCCCGAACATGGCAACGATGAGTTTGCGCGCCTTACCGGTGCCTGCAACGAACTGCTGGCCCGGCTGTACAAAGCGTTCACGGTTCGCGAAGAGCTTCTGCACCAGCAACAGGAACTTATAGAGCAACAGAAGCGATTCACCGCAGATGCCAGCCATGAGTTGAAGACACCGCTCACGGTAATTATGGCTAACACGGGTATTCTCCTGCGCGATAGCGACATTCCAGAAGCGGTGCGGGAAGCGGTAGTCGATATGGACCTTGCGGCTGGCGTAATGCGCAAACTGGTCCAGGACCTTCTGCTGCTAGCGCGATTCGACACTCAGGGCGGAGTGGTAGCGCGCGAGCCAATGCTAGTGGCAGACATCTTTAGAGAAGCAATAAGGCGGGGTGTTCGCCACTGTGAGGCCGTCATTACCAGTGAGGTTTCCCCGCCGGACTTGCAGGTAAGCGGCAACTTCGATGACCTGGTGCGACTGTACAGTAACCTCCTTGACAATGCGTGCAGATTTACCGAGGCAAATGGTAATGTGCACCTCTCTGCCCAACCGACCGACGGTGGAATCCTTACCCGTGTATCAGATACTGGCTCGGGCATATCCCCGGAACACCTGCCCCACCTGGGCGAGCGATTTTATCGAGTGGACAGCAGCCGAACACGCACGGACGGAGGCACAGGTCTGGGGCTCTCTATATGCCGTTCGATTTGTGAAGCGCACCACGGCACCATGACGATTGAGAGTAAGCCGGGAGTAGGAACTACCATAAATATTACATTGCCTATATGATTTTTGGCATGCGTGAAGGATAAATAACAGACCTTGTTGAATGTTGTGCCGGTGAGAGTGTATTCAACATTCAAGGAGGAACCTGCATGAATAAACTCATGGGGGTAGCAGTTTGTGCAATGTCGCTTGCTTCACTGTTGTTACCAACAGTCGGTAAAGCACAGGGAAAGGTCACAGTGGAAGAGCACGTCAACTACAATGGGTTTTCCAACAACATACGTCTTTCCAACGGTACAGTAGAACTCATACTCACAACAGAGTATGGCCCGCGAATCATGCGGTACGCGTTCGTAGGCTCGGGTGATAACGGAAACGTGTTTGCTACCTTGCCGGGCGTAACACTGAAAACGACACTGGGCGACTGGTATATTCGCGGCGGTACACGTTTCTGGCATTCCCCAGAAAATGATCCTCGCACCTACGTACCAGACAACAGTCCGATTAGCTTTAAAATCCTTAGTGCTAACAGCGTGGAGCTTATAGAGCCAACCGAAGTCGCAACAGGGATTCAGAAATCTGCAACCATAACGTTAGACCCCACAGGCACGCGTGTAACCGTAGTCGAGCATCTAACTAACAAGGGGCTATGGCCAATAAATCTGGCCGGCTGGACACTCTCCGCGATGCACCCCGGTGGCAAAGCCATTCTTCCCCAGGAGCCATTTGCAGGGCACGGCGGAAGCCTTCTTCCTGCCAGGCCCATCGTGCTGTGGACATACACCAATATGGCGGATCCGCGCTGGTACTGGGGTAAAGAGTTTATCACCCTAACCCAGGATCCCAACAACTCGGCTGCGCAAAAGCTCGGTATCCTCAATAAACAGGGATGGGCAGCATACGACCGCGGTGGACTTCTATTCATCAAACGGTTTGGCTTTCATCCAGACGCAACGTACCCGGATTACAACTGCAACAATGAGGCCTACACCAACAACCTCTTCCTCGAGATGGAATCAGTAGGGCCGCTCACAGAACTTCAGCCAGACGCCACCCTTACGCATACAGAGCATTGGTGGCTCTACAAGAACGTTGATCTCGGTGAGGGCGAAGCGGGCATCAAAAACGCAATGGATCCGATTGTTCAGGAAACTGCTGCCCAACTGATGGGCAAATAGCTGAGCGCACCTTTCGGTTACTTAACGCATGTCCAATACCCAAAAGGTGTTGGACATGCGTTTTTTATGACATATCACCCTTAAGCTTCCTTTGAGAACTTATCGGGTGCAACTTACTACCTAGGGGTACGCCGTTCACTCAAAACTGTTCGTTACCACTGTTGGTTGTATTAATATAGAGAACAGAGCCAAAATCCCTTATGGCTCCAGCATAATGTGCGACTAGTAGCCGAATTTCACTTCACGCACGCCGCCGTTGGGCCTGATCCCACACGGATTCGTATAACAAACACTCGCACGCTTTCCGCAAAATCAGCCGCCTGACAGCATTTCCATCATTAAAACCTGTGCGGGAATATTCAGCCTGAAAACGGGATAAACGCCAGTTTACTGCGTGGGTATTATCAAGTTCAACAAACTTGGGTGTTGGCAGGATTAATTATACTGGTGGAAGAATCCTGTGCCTGTGCGGGTACAGCTACACTATCCGTTAGGTATCTGCGTGTTTAGGCTCGCGAGGGTCGCAGCAGCGTGTGGTACGGAGCTATAATTGCAGTTATGTTTAACCGTTGGTACGGCTCAGGCACAGGTCAAGCTGCAAAATGATAAAGAATAGGGTGTGACTCCCGATAACTATCGGCTCAACAACGGTGTAGTGGAACTTGTAATTACCCCGCGCTAAGGTGGTGGACGCTTTCGAACCCCACGCCTCATCCCGGTAAAGTGCGCGCCGTGCATCTGCCGTGAAACCCTACAAGCAACCACTTCCCGGTTGAACGATATGTTGCTAGCAGTGCCGCAAACTATCGTGGTGTGTGCCCTACACCCCTTAGTATTGGGCACACACAATTCGGTTTGCACGATTCGCTGGTAGAAATCACGGAATTCGCGCCATTTTAACCACTTTTTCAGGGCCAATCTGCAGCAAGTAATCACCTATTGGGTCGGCCGTCCTCCTGGTTAATGTCCCGCCCGTTAAGACTGCATGTTCGGCAAACTCTTCGGGTAGTCTCAACACACACCCCCCACTATGCCGTGCAGATATTTGCAGTGACAAGAGGCAGTGATCACGCCATTCAAAGTCAATCTTTAGCAGGCCAGGTGCTCTAAGGCCCTTTACGCTACCATCCTTCCACGCGGAAGGTAGTGCAGGCAATACGTGTATGGCACCATCGTGTGCTTGCAGCAGCATTTCGGTAATTGCCGCCGCCCCACCAAAGTTACCATCTATCTGAAATGGCGGATGGCTGTCGAAAAGATTGTTCTGGGTGCTGTGACACAAAAGCGCCAGTAGATGCTTGTGTGCCTCATCACCCTCATGCAGGCGGGCAAAGAAGCACGCTATCCAGGCTCGGCTCCAGCCAGTATGTCCGCCACCGTTCGCCAGCCGCCTCGCCAAGGTTGTGCGTGCTGCCTTGGCAAGTTCTGGTGTAGCACGCGGTGTAATCGCGCAGTCTGGGTGCAAGGCGAACAGGTGCGACATATGGCGGTGCCCGGGTTCGGCCTCATCATAGTCAATTTGCCACTCCATGAGCTGCCCATGTTTTCCAATGGCCATAGGTGGCAGTCGGGCCGCCGTGGTCGCGAGTTTAGCGCTTAATTCCTCGTCCGTACGCAATGTCTGGGCAGCTCGCTGTGTATCGCGAAAGAGTGCTCGAACGATCTGACTATCCATCGACGGGCCCATGCAGAGCACGCCTTTGCTACCATCTGGCAGTACGTACTCATTTTCTGGAGACGATGAAGGACCAGAAACGAGGTAACCAGTTTTGGGATCCTCGGTGAGGTAGTCCAGTAAAAAGAGGGCTGCTTCCCTCATGAGTGGATAGAAGCGCCTCAGGAATGCCTTATTCCTGGTGTAGTCATAATGTGTCCAGATGTGCAGGCACAGCCAGGCCGCCCCCATTGGCCACATGCCCCATCGTACCCCATCTACCGGGGCGGTATGCCCCCAAATATCGGTGTTATGGTGCGCCATAAACCCACGAGCACCATAATGTTTTGCAGCCGTCACCCTACCGTGATTCTGCAAGTTTTCAATGAGATCAAATAGTGGAAGATGGCAGTCTCCCAATCCACAAGGTTCTGCCATCCAGTAGTTCATCTGGGTGTTGATGTTTATCGTGAACTTACTCTCCCAGGGAGGATGAAGGCTGCTGTTCCAAATACCTTGAAGCGTTGCGGGCAGGGATCCTGGGCGGCTGCTAGAAACTAGGAGATATCTCCCAAATTGAAAATAGAGTGCGGCAAGTCCATTGTCAGTTGCGCCCTGCCTAACCGCCTCGAGGCGCTCATCCGTGCTCAGCAAATTTGGTGTGATGTCACCCAGTTGCAGAGACACTCCGCGAAACAGTTTTCGGTGCTGCCGCCGGTGCGCTCTTAAAAGGGCACTATAGTTGGTTGGCGCACGCTCTAACACATCTAAACACTCTGCCACGGGGTCGGGTACTCTGTAGCTGGTAGCGGCAGCTAGCCGGAAAACGATTGCCCTGGCGCCGTCAACCCGCAATCCAGAGTCTACCTGCCTACACTCTCCACCAAAAGCCTCAACGTCCAAAACCGCTGCAAACCGCATACCTTCGCCGTTGTCACAAACACCCTCTAGCGCTAGCTGGCGATTAGACAGCGTTCGGCTTTCAGCATCGGCCTCCCTTGAGAGCGAAATCGTGCAGTGAATTGCCGCTCGCCCCGAGGCTTCCATTCTGGCTGCTAATACCTGGTGATCGGCCGAACAGAACGTTTCACGGTAGAAACTTCCTGCCTCCGTCCGGTAATAGGCGGCAGCAACACCGTCATCCAGGTCGAGTATACAACGGTAGAAGCTCACATCATTCACGTTATCGTTCCAAATAAACATATCGCACAACGTCTGGTAGGGCGGCATACGTAGAGGTATTCCCATTAGGTCACGCTGTGCAACACGGGCAGCCTCCGCGGGTTGGCCATTACAGAGTAGCTCGCGCACTAAAGGAAGGCTATCTAGAGCCCGTGGGTTCTCGGCGGGCCACGAGCTGCCACTCCAAACTGTCTCCTCGTTAAGTTGCAAACGTTCCTCGGCCGCACCACCAAACATCATTGCGCCAAGCCGTCCGTTGCCTATAGGTAGTGCTTCGTTCCACACATGTGCAGGACGGCGGTACCAGAGTGCGTTTTGCAGTTTGTAGGGTTCTTTGATGAATGCTTTTCGACTGGTCATGGGTAATCCTCATTTACTATCTACAGCAACCTCATTAGTTTGTTCATGCGCCCGTTTGGTTCCTCCTTTAATGGGGTAAGATTACCAAAGCATCTGATGGACCAAAAGCACGTAAGTTTACTTAAAATTGCTCACGGTAGACCCCTGAAGTGTGTGCTGAATGTAAGTTTCGGGTACATTGAATGGTACGTGAGTTAATCGGTGCGCGTACTATTGTACGAGGAGGCGACCGGTCTGGCATGAAATTATTTGGAGTTCAAGTAGGGAAGCCAAAAGCGCTGACGTTTGAGGAGTTTCGCGACTCCATGCGTCTACACGCAAGGCGATTATATGCCGGTTGTACCCTTGAAAACGGTGAAAATGGTTTCACTCTAACGATAAGCGGACGTACAGAAACCTGCAACATCCGGGGAGTGTACGCCTCTTATTGCAAGAATCCAGGTGATCTCGAAAAGATTGCAAAGCAGTACCTGGAATCTTTACAGGTAGAAAATCCTGTGCATTCCTGGCAGGATGCCATGCCCCTGCTAAGACCGTCCATTCGCAGTGCAGCCTTCCTCGAAGCGGCAGCCCGTAGTCTTGCAAGGCAGAAGGAACCAGATTCGCTTCCATCTATTCCTTTCGCCGGCGATCTGCATGTCATCTCTGTTGTGGAATTTAAAAGTCGGCTTTGGGCAGTGACCCAAAACGGCCTGGACCAATGGGGTGTTGATATACAGGAGGTGCTTCGCACTGCTCATAACAATATGAGTATGCTCAGTTTTCCCACGCCAAGTTCAACATTCACTGCGTCGGGTGGAAAAGAAGAACTTGGCCTGACATTTGAGGGCGATCACCTAACAGCTACATGGATCGTAATGGACAGGTTTAGAGACTATCTGGGCCAGCGACTTCAGGGTAACTACGTTATAAGCGCCTGCAGCCGGAGCAAACTTACTGCTGTTCGTGCCGACGAGACTGGGCTTGTTGCAACACTGAGAAACCAGGAGATCGGA
>JAJZFK010000514.1 GCA_021805405.1 bacterium | reverse complement strand
AGTGCAACACACCAGGTGTGCGTGGGCATACCCCGTGGAAATTCCCGTACCAGATGCCGACACAATCAGCGGCGGCTGGAGTTCCATTGTGCAGAGTATGGCCTGCCAAATTGCTGATCTTGTAGATATATGGCACGGAGAGCCGTTTACTGTGAGCGCGGATGTAGACGTAACGCTCTTCAGGAAGCGTGATCAGCCAGTAGGCAGGCAGAAGCCAGAGGCGACGCTTGCCACTATTATTACCGCACACACTTGTGGTCAGGCAACCCATCAGCTCATGCGTACGCGATCTGTTAGACCAGATGAGCGATACCTGTTAACCTGCTCCCGCGGGCAACTAGAGCTAACACTTAACGCCGGGCCAACGAGTAACCCTGCCCCCGCACTGGTTATACAGGTTGCTGGTGAAACCGCAGTAACCGTGAAGCCAGAGATGGAACTTCGTGAGAAAAGAACCGCACTCCCCACACTGCGAGCCACAAGAATGCTAGATTACTTTAGCGCCTGTGCAACGGGCCAGGCCGAACCGCAACTAAATCAACGCCAGTTCAGGGTTTTGTTAGAGGTAGTTCATGCCGCGTTCATCTCAACCCTGGAAGCCTCAAAAGTGAATCTTCCACTGCTTCGTTCGCCCGATCTTGGCGCGATCATTCGCACGATGTTAGGCGACTTTAAGGCGCTGCCCCCAGCTCCCCGGTAGTGCGCCTAAGCCTTGTACCATGTGGCTAGCCGCGCCGTTCAATAATGCTTACCGGGTCTAATGCTCGAAGCCTAAGGCCAACAGTTACAACTGCGAATGTCACTATTATGACCGGCAGCGGCAGGGTAAACATAAACGCTCGCGGGTCTACCGGGTTGAGTAGGAGCCCGCGCGGTCGTAACACGAACGCCGCAAGCGCCATAAGGAGGCCAACCGTGACCACCACACCTGCAAGCCACCCAATGATACACAAAATAGTAGTTTCGCCCACTGTGCGCCGCAGAAGCATGCCGCGGGTATAGCCAATAGCGGATAACGTGGCAACCTCTGGCAGTCTTTGGGTAAAGTAGATGTTAGAAAGAAGGCCGCAAACAAAGGCAATAGCGAATATAATAATCGCGATGACGATATTCAGGATGAGGTAGAGGTTGGAGAGCGCGCTTCTGGTTTCGCGCACCAGCCCTGCAAACCGCCATACGTGCACTTCGGTGCGGTCGGCGGCTTTGGCTATTGCGTTGTCAAGCGCGCGCTGTGCGCCAAGGCTTGGGTTAGGTGCAAATGCGAGGTATCCCGAGAAGGTGAGGGGCGAGTCCTTGTCAGGAAGTGAGCGGTCCATAAGGCCCACCCAGCACGGCCCCTTCAGCAGCCCCACCAGCTTAATGGGTACAGGCGCATAGTCGTCGCGTGAGTTTGGCTGCAGCAGCACGCTGCCAATGTGAACGCCCAGGTTGCGTGCAACATCCCCCGATATGGCAGCTTCGGGAGCACCACGTGCGGGCAAACGACCTGCTGCCAGAGAAACACCTGTGCGCTGCATCATAAGATGCATGGCTGGCGGCGTTAAACCAAAGACCGGGAATGGCATTTTGCCAAAGATCGTTTTGATAAACAACTGGTACGAGTGCGTTCGATAGATGGGACCTGCTTGGGGCAATTTGCGAAACTTCGCAATCTGATCTTCTGGTATTTCGAGCGCATTGCGAGGGGTAAGGCCAGTAAGGTACTTGTTGTAGCCATAAAGTGTGTAAATTGTGAGATCTACCGAGTGGATGATACTCACAACACTTGCGACGAGAACAACTGCCAGCACAATTACTGTGGCGATAGGTGCGGCTTTGCCGGGATTTCGCCGTACATATAGAAGCGGGCTAAGAGTAGGGTTCATACTACACCAGATATACCTCATGCCCAATACGAATAGCGTGAGGCTGTTCGTTGCCGTTAACCATTGGGCCTAGCGGTATCCGTGAGGAATTGACCGACGGGCAGGTTGCCATACTTTTCGGCTACAGAGGAAACTGCAGCCGATGCACAACATTTTATTAAGGGTTACAATGCGTTTTAAAGATGAAGCGGGCGCTACGGATGCTATCCAGGCTCCTGCAGCCGGGCCGTCCCGCTACTACGCCGCTGCATTTGCGGTGCTATTGTTTGTTCTGTTTTTTGTTCGCCTTGGTAGTGCGCGGATATTTGATCTTGATGAGGGCCTTTACGCCGACTGTGCGCGTAACATGGCAATGCACAACAACTGGATTACACCGCTCCTCAATACGCACCCTCCTTTCGACCGGCAGATTAACTACACCCCGTTTTTCGAGAAACCTGCGCTAATCTACTGGATAGGCGCGCTTGCGATCAAGCTTTTTGGGCTGAGTGCAATGGCCGTTCGGTTGCCCGAGGCGATACTGGCGGTTGCGACCGTAGCACTCATCTACTGGTTTGGCAGCATCTGGTTTGGCAGGCGAGCTGCACTATTGGCGGCACTGGTATACGCTGCGTGTCCGCTCACTGTTCTGGATGCCCGCCAGTACACCACAGATGGCCCTCTCGTGTTTCTGTTCACCGTGCAAATGCTTAGCTTCTGGCAGGCACTTATCGCACACCGGCAGGGTGCCAAAGTGTTTCGCAACCGATACATAGTTATTTATTGGGTATTTACAGCGCTGGCAATCCTTATGAAGGGAGCAGTGGGTATGCTGCTTCCACCCATTGTGTTTGTGGTCTATCTAATGCTGCACAGTACTGCTATCCGGTTTTGCAGAAAACCAGGTGTTCGCGTCAACTTCAAGCTTCAGTTCAACCAGCTTAAATCCATGAGCCCCCTGGTAAGAGCTCTCGCACCCCTCAGTTGTGTGTTGCTGTGCATAGCGATTGCGCTGCCATGGCACTACCTTGTTTGGCGCGCAGGTGGAAGGGATGAACTAGGGCATACATGGGTGCAGGAATACATCATCCGCCAGCACATAGGCAGATTTAAAGGGCTGGATAAGGTGCACGATGCTCCAATGCCTACCTACATTGTGTATTTCCTTATAGGGTTTTTTCCCTGGGCAGGATTTGTGCCTGCTGCCTTGCGCCTTACTCGAGGAGCCTCTGCAGAACATCGCGATATTGAAAAGTACCTCATCATCTGGTTCTGGGTGATATTTGGTGGATTTAGCGTTGCGGCGGCAAAACTGCCTACGTATATCGCCCCTGCTTATCCTGCTGCAGCGCTTCTGCTAGGGCGCTGGCTAGACGGTGCATTGCGAACGACAACGAGTGTATCCTGTCGTAAAACCTTTCGGCGAGCAACGGCTGCTGCAGTATTTGTTTGTGCTGTGCTTGTTGCGGCTGCCTTTGCTGGCCCGCACTTCGTCCCAAAATCTGCACCCATACCCGGCGATCTTGTTACATTTGTACAGGTACTCACCTTTGCACTGTTCCTGGTAAGCGGTATCGCATGGGCTATCAGCCGCTTTTCACCAAACCTGCCCGCGGGTACCGTAGTAGGGCTGCTCACTGTGCTGGTGGTTATAATGACCGTTGCCGGTAGTACGCAGGGATATGCAGATGCTAACAGGCTGGTGATAGGGCCCTACCAGCGTACGGCAATGGCGGCAGCTCCCGATGCGCGCAACGGGCTGCCAGTCATCTTCTACCATATCATTCCCCGGCGCCCCAGTATGTTATTTTACATACCCTATTCGCCTTATGAGCAGAAGCACAGGCCATTTTTTAGTTGGGCATACGCAGATCCCGTTCCCCATGGTGGATGGGTAGATGTTGTTACCAGCACTCGCGACTATAGGCGTGACCTGGCACCTCGTCTTTTGAAGCAAGGAGTTAAACCTCTCGTTTTAAGGGAGGAGCGCGGCTGGCTGCTACTAAGGTTACAGGTTCCACCGCGTTAGTTGTTGTAACCGCGTTGGTAGGCTTTAGAGTCCTCCCTGCCGTAAAGCAACTACCAAGTGGTTAACCTTTCGCGGAAGTGATTAGCACAGCAGGTTGAGGCGAGGGTTGATCTTGCGTACGTACTGATGGCACAATGCGGGTGATCGCACTCATTCCCCCGGCATACATGCGAAGCTGACTGGATAGTGGTTCTACTGCTTCTACCAGAATGGATACGCCACTGCCTTTGTGTTTCACTACCCCGGTGACAGTGACCGCAGGCGATGTGAGAAACACGGGTGCACAAGAGTCCAGATGTTGCCCCGTGCATATAATCTGTATGAAGTCAGTTTCGTCTTCAACGGTAGTAAAGAGCGTAGTACGGCCTGAACGTGTGGGAGGCCTGTGTGGGCGCAGGTTAAGCCCTGCAACTCGTATTCGCCGATTATGCTCTGTTCTATTGGCCTGCCATGTAGTGATAATATTATGCTCACTAAGGGTATCACGATAGTAGGCGAGCGGATGGCACGATGAGGCTACGCCGCATATTCGCCACTCCCACTGAAATTTGTCATAAGGCGAGAAATCCTCAATGTCTTGAGCACAGGGTGTGGGCGTCTTGCTGTTGCGTGGAAAGCTAATAGAGTGCTGCCTGGAAACCTCTTCTGTGCGAAATATAAGTGCCTGTGCTATCGTTTCATCCAGCCGCCATAACAGGCCCCTGGTGTGTGCGTGAAGATTTTGAAAAGCCCCACATAAAACAAGATTTTCCAACCGGTTACGATGAAGGGGCACCCGTGTGCAGAAATCGATAAGCGAGTGAAATGGCGCCTGGCTTCTTGCAGCAAGTACTGCGTCTATATCGTGCTGGCGCAGTTCTTCTACCAGGCGCAAACCCAGCCTTATACTATCCTGGGCAGGGGTTGAGCATGTGTCTTCGCTCTCGTTAATGTCTATTGGCAGAATGGTGACCCCGCGCCGTCGGGCTTCGGCTGCCAAACTGTTCGCAGAGTAGTAGCCCATAGGCTGGCAGCTCATGAGGGCTGCGAAGTATTCGGCGGGATGGTGGCATGACAGGTAGGCACTGCGTTGCGCGGTAATGGCAAAGGAGGCCGCGTGTCCTTCTGTAAAGCCATAGCCACTCCAGCTCTCTATCTGCTGCCAGATGAGTTGGGCAGTTTCTATGCTGAGATCCCGATGGCAGTGTGTGGCCCTGGCGATAAATTCGTCGCAGGCTTGCTCCATGGTGCCTTGCCTGTCATGTTTTGCAAGACGTTTGCGCATGCCATCTGCTTCTGCTTCCGAGGCACCCGTCATGGCGGCGAGTACCTGTACCACCTGTTCCTGAAAAATAACGCATCCATATGTTTTGGCCAGTACAGGTTGAAGCACCGGGTGTAGCACATCGGCCCGAGCCCAGCCGTTACGGCATGAAACAAAGCGCCGCACAGCAAAGCTTCGTATGGGGCCAGGACGAATAAGTGCCACACTGGCGACAAGATCTTCAAACTGCCGTGATTCCAGTGTGCAGGCAAGTGCCATTTGCGCGGGAGATTCCAGCTGAAATGCGCCCATGGCTTTGCCCGATCTAAGCAGGCGGTAAGTCTCATCATCTTCGGTAGGTATGTTGTTGTATTGAAAGCCATGAACGCGTTCTGCAATGTGTGTAGATGCCTGCTCTACTGCGGTGAGTATGCGTAACGATAGTACGTCTAGCTTCATGCCGCCAACATCTTCCACATCGTCTTTGTCCAGCGTAATAAGCGGCAGTATGCCTCGTGCAGTAGGCTGCATAGGTGCCAGGGTATGCAGTGGCTGCCTAAAGACTACTACCCCGGATGAGTGTGTACCAATATGGCGAGGAAAGCCTGCTATACGCCTGCAAAGATTGAAAAGGAGCTGGCACTGCTCGGTAAGTGCGATGTGTGGTTTTAGCTCCGGTACATGTGTAAATGCTTCTTCAATGTGGGCAGCTTTTACGAAATGAGCAATATTCTTGCTGAAGAACTTTAGCAATTCAGGAGGCAGCGCCAGCGCCTTGCCTACATCCCGCAGTGCCGATTTTGCTCTATATGTGTGAAAAGTACAGGCCATGGCTACGTGTTCGGCACCATACTCTGCCGCTATAAATCTGAATACCTCATCACGGCGGCTGGCATCAAAGTCCAGATCTATATCAGGTGTTTTACCAGGGGAGAGAAAGCGGGCAAAGGGCAGGTTGCGTGATATAACATCCACATCGGTAAGCATGAGAGCATAGGCCGTGCAGGAATCTGCCGCACTACCCCTTCCTGTGCAGCGAATACCCACGCTGCGTGCCCAGCGTGCTGTTTTCCATGCAAGCAGAAAATAGTTCGCAAAGCCCATACTGGTAATAATTTCCAGTTCATGCTGTAGACGTAATTCTACCTTTTCTGTGAATGGGCGATAGCGATATCGTGCTCCTTTAAAAGCGAGATGACGCAGGTAGTCATTTTCGTTAGTGCCGGACGGACAGTTGTGCAGAGGGCTGAAATTATCCACCTGCACGAGGGAATCCGTGCACATACCGGCAATGGCTACGCTGTTGTCAAGTACCTCCGGGCAGTGCGCAAAAAGCTGTCGCATCTGCTGTTCAGATTTTAGATAGCGCTCCGAATTAAGTGGGCGTGCCGGGTGTGGCGTGTTAATATCGATACCCAGGCGAACGCATGTAAGGATATCGTGTGCGGCAAAATCGTCGGCTTGCGCATAGTGTACGTTATTGGTCGCCACCGCCGGTACTCTACATTCCGCGGCCAGTTGTAGCAGTTCTGCGCAAACGCGCTGCGAATGGGGCGTAAGGTCATCCTGTAGTTCTACAAAGATGCGCTCAGCGCTAAAGGTCTTGATAAGTGCTTCCAGGCTTTGGCGGGCCTCGCTGTACCGGTGCATTTCTACCAGCCTGAAAA
The DNA here is from genome assembly GCA_021805405.1 of bacterium. Classification (GTDB taxonomy): domain Bacteria; phylum Armatimonadota; class Chthonomonadetes; order Chthonomonadales; family Chthonomonadaceae; genus JAJZFK01. Next base: position 95 of record JAJZFK010000514.1, on the reverse strand, counting down.
GGTTGCCCTGGCGGCAGCCGGTAAGGCAGATTACTCCTTCGTTATAATCCTGCAGTGCCTGTGCAGAAAGAATAGGATGCATGCGTTCCGCGGTT
>JAJZFK010000326.1 GCA_021805405.1 bacterium | reverse complement strand
TGATGAACGTGGCCCACAGGAGGCTGCCGATATTATTGCCGGGGGGGCAAGCAAGGTGGCAGAAGCTGGCGCTATGCTTGTGGGAGGGCATAGTGTGCAGGATGCGGAGCCCAAATTTGGCATGGCGGTGACCGGGCTCATACATCCTGGCCGTGTCGCATCAAATGCCGGCGCGCAACCTGGCGATCTGGTTGTGCTAACCAAGCCGCTAGGCGTGGGCATCATCGCAACGGCGGCGCGTGCCGATGTGTGCGATGTTTCGGTGCTGCAGGCAGGTGTAGATTGTATGACAGCCCTTAATTCTCCGGCAGGCAAGGCAATGAACGAACTGGGTATTGGGCCCGATCTGCCAATTCACGCCGCAACCGACATTACTGGATTTGGTGTTTTAGGTCACCTGTTAAACGTCGCGCGTGCGAGCAACGTGACCATTCGCCTACCCGCTGATTCTCTGCCGGTGTTACCGGGTGTTCCTGCCTTGATTCATGCGGGAATGGTAACTGGTGGTGCGGCAGCAAACCGGGAGTTTACAGATAAAGTTGTGCATTATGACGATAATGTTTCTGTTGCTTATAGGGATATCCTGGCGGACCCGCAGACGTCCGGTGGTCTGGCAATTGTGGTTGCACCCAACCAGGTCAGCAGGTTGCAGCATGCGCTTCTCGAACGTGGCGCGATTATTGCGGTGGTAATAGGTGAGGTAACGGCGATCTCCAAATATCCGATAGAGGTGTGCATATGAGCGACGATGATAAACGACCAGTTCCAAGCAACCGGCAGACCCTGGTTGCCAAAGTCCTTATGGTGTTCCACGTGCTATTTCTCTTCACAATACTTCTCGTGTTTAGCCGAGCTCGACGCGGTATCGAGTCGGATGGGACTCTCATTGCGCTAATCGGCATTACCACCATGGTGGTACAATTCACGTGGGGTCTTGCAGTGGGTCTTTATGTTGGGCCCGGTGCGCGCCGTCGTCCTCTTTTATGGGGTAGTCTACTAACCATATTTCTGCCGATGGTAATTGTACGCTGGGCAACAATTATTGCCTGGTTCGTTGTTAACCCTATCGTTGCTGTTGCCGTGCTGCTCTTGTTTATCGTCATTCTCGCATGCGAAACATGGGCAGGAGTATTACAGGGTTTGAAACTGCATGTTCAAATGCGCCGCGACGTATAACCGTCTGTTCGTTGCCTATGGGGGTGCATGGGGTCTGGTGACCTCCACGGTCTTCAAAACCGCTCGAGAGGTAAGCGCGTCTTATCTCTGGTGAGTTCGATTCTCACTCGCTCCCGCCAGTTTTGTATATCTGCTGAATAAATTAGTTTATTTCCTAGGGCCTATTAAGAACTTGCCGCCTACCTCCGACAATTCTCGCAATATCAACATCGTAGGTTCATTGTGTCTGCACAAGCATGACTATGTTATCGATCCGTAGCTTCAGAAAATGTTACCACGGTGGGCTCGGCAAGTTTTAGGACGGCGCACGTTCACTTTTTGGTAACGAATATGGCAGACAGAGACGAAGAAAAGATAAGTGGCAGAACGCAATTTACCTGGCGGTGCGATATGGAAAACGCACCGGCCCTTGCCTGCTGCGTGCTACTTGCTGCAATAGCCACGACACTTCTCTACCTCGCCACCTTAAACGTGCAGAGCGCAGTGACATCGACAGACGCCGCAAGAGCTGTTGATGTTCTAATAGTAAACGAAGTCAGCGTTGGGCGCTCCAGTCCCACTGTTGCAGGCATTCCAAAGATTGGCAGGGACGCCGTCGGTGGCAGTCCTGCGACCCACCCGCGGGGGAAGAGCGCTCAAACAAGCAGCGCCGCAGGGTACGGCACGGGTATTTCCGGCCAACTGGGTAGTCTGCAGTCCAACGCTATTCGCACCGCCGTAATATTCTGGAGTGAGGCTGTTGTTCTCTATACCGCAGCATTTGGAATGTACGCACTGGCTGTGATAACGGCGTTGAGATTAACTACCGACACGAAGCGGAGATTGGACCATATTACGACTACAAATCGCCTATGGTCACTGGTGCAAAACCTCCCCGCAGGTGTAGTGCTCGTTGAGGGCGAGCGATTTTACATGAACAGTATTGCTGAACGGATTACGGGGTATCGCACCGGTGAGATACCGACGTTGAGCATATGGTTCAAGCTGCTCTATGGTGATGCTGCCACTACGGTTGAGACCCATTACAGAAATGACAGACAGAAGGGTTTTCCGGAGAGTGCTCGTGTCACAATAACTGCTAAAGGCGGATCATTAAGGCAGGTTGAATTCGCGGCCTGCGGTAACCGTCATGGCGAGATCTGGGTACTGCGCGATATTACCGAGGAATGTGCAGCGAATGAAAAGTTCCGCGTGCTGTTTGAGCATTCATCAGATGCGCATCTATTGTTCGACAACACAGGACTAATTGACTGCAATAATGCGGCCCTACGGATGATCAAGGTGAGCGATAAGGCTGAACTTATCGGGCGACACCCTGGTACGTTCTCGCCGGAGTTTCAGAATGACGGTCGGCCATCCTGTGACAAAGCAGTTGAGTATGACCAGCTCGCGCGGGAATCCGGGCACGCCAGGTTTGAATGGCTACGGTTGGCTTCAGATGGTGAAATATTTCCTGTAGAGGTATCCCTAACGCTCGTGCCATTAAACGGGCAATTGGTGCTTCTAGATGTATGGCATGACCTACGGGAACAGAAAAAAGCAGAGGCGATGCTGATACGCAGCGAAATGGCGATGCAAGAGGCTCAGGCGCTAGCTCATATTGGCAACATGGAGTACTACCTCCAAACTGGGACTTCGTTTTGGTCAGCGGAGGCATGCAGGCTGTTTAATGTCACGGCTGACAATGTACCCCAAACATTTGAGGACCTGGTATCTCTCGTTAAAGACGGGATGTCATCAGACTTGCAAACCGCACTGAAGTCCCTAACGTTAAGCGGTGAAGACACATCGGTTGAAGTTGTGGTTGGCGCGCCATCTAAAGAGCCGCGTTACCTTAAACTGCTGCTTCGTTGCGAATTTGAGGAGATAGGCAACCCATTGCGGGTAATCATCACCTCTATCGATGTTACAGATAGGCATCATTACGAGGAGAGCCTGAAGTCTGCCATTGGGGTGGCCGCAGTTGCCAATGCTCAGCTAGAAACTGAAATCATGCTGGTAAACAACCAGGCTGTAGAACTGGAATATCAGAAGCAGGAACTGGAAGCGGCTAATCAGCGACTTCATGATCTTGCTTCCAAGGATGGACTCACAGGTCTGTACAACCACCGCACGTTTCAAGAGCGACTGCGCATAGAGCTAGACAACGCGATGCGTGCTAAGTTACCGGTTTCGCTCATCCTGCTGGACGTTGACAACTTTAAACGGTTCAATGATCAGTTTGGGCATCCCGCCGGTGATGAGGTGCTGCGCCGAGTGGCTGCCATGGTGCTCAGCACCTGCCGACCTGGCGATACTGCCGCCAGGTATGGCGGTGAGGAGTTCGCGGTTGTTCTCCCTCAGTCGACAATCGAAGAGGCTGTGGCTATTGCAGAACAGATACGGCGGTTTGTTGAGGCCAATGATAGGGGAGCTGCACCAGTGACCGTGTCTCTAGGCGTTACCTGCTCTCAGTCGCCCCTTGTACCCGCTGAACAGTTAATTGGAGAAGCTGACGTCGCCCTCTACCAGTCAAAGCACACGGGTAGAAATCAGGTATCCGCTTTTAGGTCAGGTTCTCAGGAGGCTTCTGAAATTCGCAGAGCAGCTTAAGTTTTCGCGCGGAACGCTATCTCCACTTTACGCACCCCAAATCCGCAACCATTTTCAACAGGGCTTGAACATGGTTAAACCTCATTTCATAACAGGTAAATTAGATCACGCACAACACGATGCAGGATTCTTTGCACTCGGTTACGAATTAAGCCACTAACAAGGATTGAGGAGAGTGGTATGCAACGTAAGGTGAGTTTCCTCCTGGCCGGAATGATGTTCCTGGAGTATGCCGCGTGGGGCGCGTGGATGGCAATTTTGAGCGGTACTCTAAATGATCGAGGATTTGCTCCCACCCAGATCGGTGTTATCATCAGCGCATTCTGGATGGGATGCCTGTTGTCGCCGTTTTTAGGTGGCCAGCTTGTCGATAGGGTAATGTCATCGCAGCTGTTTCTCTCGATTTCTCATGCGATGTGTGCCATCGCAGCATTTGCTATGGCATACCAGACAAGCGCGACAGGGCTCACTGTACTTATGCTTGTTTGGTCGCTGCTCTTTGCACCCAGCCTGGGGATCACAAACTCCATTGCGTTCCGCCAGATTGATAAACTAGGCGGTACCGAAGCGGTAAGAGAACGTGCGTTTTCCGTTATCCGAACTGCGGGTACCATCGGCTGGATCGCTGCGGCCGGCGTGCTCTACATTTTCAATATACTGCTGCATACCCCCAAGGGTGCAGTCACCGGCCCTATTCCAGAATTGCTGCTCACGGGTATTTTCAACCTCGCTATGGCGGTTTTCAGCTTCTTCCTACCGGATACCCCTCCAATGAAGGATCAACGGGCCGATCCGCTCGCGTTTCGAAAGGCGTTCCGGCTGTTCAAAGAGGTTCCAGGTTTTGCCGTATTTATGTGGATATCGTTCTTCGCAGCGACGGAGTTCATGTTCTTCTACAATCTTAGCCCGCAGTTTCTTATAAGTCTGAAAATTCCCTACACGTTGGTGCCCATAACAAAGGCTATAAGCCAGGTGGCAGAAGTTGGCGCATTGGCCATCCTCTTGCCTTTATGGCTGCCTAAAAAGGGTATGAAGTGGTGCTTGCTAGTGGGTAGTTTCGCGTGGCCGCTTAGGTATCTGATTTTTGCAATAGCTCATCCTGTCTGGTTGGTTGTATTATCACTTGGCCTTCACGGGTTTGGATATGCCTTCGTACTAGTGGTTCAGCAGCTTTACGTTGACCGCGTTTCACCTGGAGACATTCGGGCGAGTGCGCAGAGCCTTCTAACCATCATGACATTGGGAGTTGGTAATGTAATTGGAGCACTGCTCAGCGGAATCGTTCAGCAGCATTACACGCATGTGGTAATGGTACACGGAGTTAAGACACCGGTTACCGACTGGGCACCTGTCTTTATCCTTCCTGCCGCTACCACATTAATTTGTGCGCTAGCTTACATGTTTACATTTCAAGATAGTGACATCGCCGCCTTTCAGCACAAACCGCTAGGAGGCACATCAGCTCCTGGAGTTCCGCTCAAATAGCAGACGGAGGCCCTCAAGCGTAACAAGTTCGTCTACAACCTCTATGGTGCGGCTGGCCTGTTTTAGAAGATGGGCCAGTCCTCCTGTTGCTATAACACGTGCCTCGGTACCGATTTCGGCTTTAAACCGGTCCACCATGGCATCCGTTTGTCCAGCGAACCCAAATACGATACCGCTTTGGATAGCGTGCTGCGTGTTTGTGCCAACCGCCTGTGGTGGAGCGCACAGTTCTACTCGAAACAGCCTTGCTGCCTGGCGGTAGAGCGCGTCCATAGAGATGCCAACACCGGGCAGAATGGAACCGCCTAAATAGTCGCCATTAGCCGCAATCGCATCCAGCGTGGTTGCCGTGCCGAAATCGACTACAATACAGGGACCACCATATTTGGAGTAGGCACCAACAGCATTGCAGATTCGGTCTGCGCCAACATCCGAAGCTGGATGGTACAGAATGGATATTCCTGTCTCTATGTCGGGCCCGACTATAAATGCGTCGGTGTTAATGTACTTTCGGGCGAACGACAGGAGTGTTTCATTAATTGGGGGTACTACGCTGGAAATTGCGACGTTTGATATGGCCTGAAGTGGAATCCCCTGGTGCTCCATCAGTTGCTTTACGAGAACGCCAAGTTCATCCGTGGTGCGCTCTCGGTCCGTTTTAATGCGCCAGTCCGCCAGGATTCTCGCGTTGGCTCCTCTTCCGTGATACACAGCAAGAACCACATTGGTGTTCCCGACATCAATAGCTAAAAGCACAATTGTCTCCTCAATCAAGTGAGCTAAAATGGTTGAATATGAAGGCAGTATACCTTCTGATGCGGGTAGAATCTCGTTAAACGTAGGGCGGTAAACAACCCTTTGAGATTAGATTTTTCACCAGCAGGTATAGTAGCAGCCTATCAATACGGTCTGTTCCCAATGTACCATGAAGCTGATAATGAGATCCTCTGGTATCTTCCGGAGCGACGGACGATAATGCCATTGAATAGATTTCACGCATCTAAAAGCCTCTTGAAACGTCTGCGTAAAGGTGCATTTACAGTTACAGTGAACGAATGTTTTGAAGAGGTAATGCGGTGCTGTGCAGATCGTCCAGAAGGAACATGGATTAGCGAAGAGTTTATCTCGGTTTATTCTGGGCTACACCAGCTTAACCTGGCGCATTCTGTGGAGGTACACATCGACGGCAGGTTAGCAGGAGGGACCTATGGGGTTGCAATAGGTGGAGCATTTATGGCGGAAAGCATGTTTCATCGGGAAACTGACGCTTCCAAGATCGCATTGTTCTATCTTGTAGAAAGGCTGCGGGAGCGGGGGTATCAACTCATGGATGTACAATATCTTACAGACCACCTAGCGTCCCTGGGAGCCATAGAAGTAAGCCGACAGCGATACCAGGTGGAGTTACAGTCTGCACTCCGTCTACAGCGCAGATTCGCCTAACTGCTCAAAGGGGCTAACACGATGACGTGCGACGATCAAATAGAACGCCGAAATAAACTCTAGCCCCAACCGGCTACGTCTAAAAGTGCTAGCCTATAGCGGCGGCGTATTGCTTAGCGGCAACATCCCAGTTCAGCACCGTCCACCACGCCTTGAGGTAGTCTGGCCGTCGGTTTTGGTATTTCAGGTAGTAGGCATGTTCCCACACGTCAATGCCAAGCAC
>JAJZFK010000184.1 GCA_021805405.1 bacterium | reverse complement strand
GGCCGTGGCGCGCATGCGGCCATGCCCCATTTAAGCGTTGACCCCATTGTCGTTGGCGCAAATATTGTTACCGCCCTTCAAACTATCGTGAGCCGCGAAACCTCACCTGTAGACTCCGTAGTTGTTTCGGTTACCCAGTTTCACGCGGGCTCGGCGCACAATATCATTCCTGGTCGCGCTGAACTTAAAGGCACGGTGCGCTGCCTTACGTCTGAACTCCGCCAGATCATGCCGGAGCGTCTGGAACGCGTAGTGGCCGGCACCTGTTCTGCACTCAATGCAGAGTACACGCTGAACTATCGGTTTGGTACACCCGTCACGATTAATGATGACAATATGGTCAGCCTTATCCGCGATGTTGGCTCTCACTGTCTTGGCGAAGAAAACGTGGTGAACCTGGAGTGGCCCTCGCTAGGTGCCGAAGATTTTGCTGTCTACTTGGGGCACGCACCGGGTGCCATGTTCCGGTTAGGAACTGGTGCCGATAAGCCTCCACTTCATACCCCTACATACGACTTTGGCGACGAGCCACTTCGGCCCGGCATAGAGATGTTCACGCACCTGGTGCTCAGGTACCTGGGCAGTTCGGCTGCAGGAAACTAAGGAGCTATTAATGAAATCGTATCTGTTTTCAGCGTTGGCACTTATGGCGATACTGTGCGGCTGCAGGGTACCGGCTCAGACGCCGGCTGTGCCGGTCGGTGCAACGCAAGTGCATTTTAAAACCAGGGATGGCTGGACAATAGTGGGAGACCGATATGCGCACCACGGCAAACTTCGGGGCACTGTGGTGCTGCTGCACCAGCGGGGCGGGAAGGCGAGCGACTGGCAAAGCTTATGCCGCGCCCTGCAGGCTGCTGGCTTTACCGCACTAGCGATCGATCAACGTGGTGCTGGTCGATCTATTGTTGGCCCTGGCCCTATAGGAAATGCAGCCCCGTGGCCCACCGGCCCGGATATTGCTGGCGCTATAAATTACCTGCACCGGCGCAAGGTTATTCTTATTGGGGCTTCATACGGCGCAAACAATTCGCTCATTTATGCAGGGCAACATGCCCGCCAGCTTGCAGGAATTGTACTACTTTCGCCAGGAGCAAATTACAACGGGTTAGATGCCCTTACAGCGGCACCGCTCTGCAAGGTTCCCGTGCTTATCTACACAAGTGCAGGCGATCCTATTGCAAACTCCGGCCCCAGCCGCATTGCTGCGTTACTGCCAGGGAATAGACACTGGGTACAGTCAATAACTGGTTCACGCCATGGAACAGCCCTTTTACCGGATCTGGATATGGCACTGGTAACAGATTGCGAAGGCCTGGCAGCCGGTCGTTTGCCGAAGATGGAATCCTGAGTTGGCTGATCCGGTGGTGGTTATCGTTCTGACACGGATGACAGTAGGGCACACCCTATCTGCACCGTCCATTATGCCCGGCTAGTATGAAGCACGTAGCTCTTGTACTCTTCATCACTGCTTTAGGATCGCTGCCGGTTGTTGGTAAGGCACAGTCTTTGCCTCCCGCGCCGCGGGTTGCGCGATTTGGTGCTCCCCCGGAGCCAACACCGCTTAAAGTAAAAACCTCAGGTAGCTACAAGCTTGGCCCAAACGGCGAAGTAATAGTTCGTGGCTCCGTTATATTGCACTACCTGGGGTTTACCCTAACCGCCGACCGGTTAGATGGTAACTTTCGTAATGAGCTGGTCTTCACAGGGGATGCCACCATAACAGGCCATGGAGTTGAGGCGGCTGCGGATGCGATAAGGTTTCGGCCATCAGACCTCTCCTATGAACTGGATGGCGCACATGGCCTCCTTATGCCATCACTTTTCAACGATCGTATTAGCCAGCCTATTCACCTTTTGGGCGGCCTGTTTCAAGGAGACGCTGCTGGAGATGCCCTGGCTAGAGAGCTTACTGCAACCACCTGCGATGAGCAGCATGCTCACTACGTTGTCAACGTAGGTGGTGCGGAGCTAACTCCTCACAAGAAGCTTGTCTTGCGGCGGGTGAGTATCGTATTTTTCGGGTTCAAGCTCATCACTCTGCCCACTATCACCGTTCCCTTAGACAAGCGACCGGTTCGCCGCCCGCGCAGTAACTACCTTCCTGAAGTTGGGCAGAACCCTGTTGACGGCTACTTTGCGCGCTTTCCGTTCACCTATGCACTGGGCGAGTCAGCAGCGGGATTACTGCGGCTGGACTTGACGCAAAACAACGGCATTGGATACCGAATAGAGCAGGAGTACCTGGCGGGCAAACAACCGCGCGGCGGGTCGCAATACGGTAGCAGCAATACAATGGGCGGGTCCGGCGTCTACGTTTCGGCATACGGTTACGGCAAAACCCCAGTGGGCCTCCCCTCGCTTGGCTCGGGTCTGGGGCCCGCAAGTGGTGGGCTGCTCGCGGTGCAGGGCTACCTTAGCTCTGGCTACGGGCGTAACTTCACTGCTACACTTAATCATCAGCAATCTATTGGCGGCAGTACGCGCGTGTCACTCAACGAACAGCTGCAACACAACAGCGGCTTTGTAGGAACGGGCTCTGGTGGCTCTTATACGCAGACCACCCGGTTGAACCTCGACCACAACGATGCCGTTCACGGTGATTCCGGAAGCCTGTCTTTGAGCCTCAATACCAATAGTTCACCAGGTTTCTCCACCAGCCAGTTCACCGGTGCCCTCTCACAGACATTTCGTACCGGACAGGGAACTCTATCTAACCAGGTATCTTACAGCCTTAACCTCAGTCATACGTTATCCGCCTCCACCCTGGGCGGTACTACAACGTACAACCGAACAGCTCAACTTGTATCTCAGCTGCAGATTCAACATGTGGCTAACGACTACCAGTACACACTTTCTGCTAACGGCGACACACCAATTGGCCCACAAACCGGGGGGCGATTTGGTGGCGGCCTGGAAAAGCTGCCAGAACTCCTTGTGGATACCGACACGTTGACATACAAAGGCGGTTGGCTGCACAAGATACCAACACAGTTTCAATTTGGTTTTGGTCGTTACTCGGAACCGGGTAGCAATGTCAATACCGACCGTATCCTGTTGGGAATGAACATAGAGCCTTTCAGGGTGATGAAGGGGCGTACAGAGATCGTGACGGGCGGCGGCATAGAGCAGCGTCTTTATGGTGATGGCGCGGCTCAGTACCTCGTGCATGACGAGACGCGACTGCGCCAGCACCTGCTTGGCAGGTCTGGCATAGACATCGACTACCAGTACAGCCAGCCAGAAGGTGCAACGCCGTTTCTGTTCGACCAGTTGCGCAAGACGCACTACATTACGGCACAGGCCGGTTACCTTGAGGACCGGCACTTTCAGCTTACAGCCGGTGTTGGCTATGATTTGAGTGGTGCTTCGCAGGGCAATCCGTGGCAGACGCTCACCACCAGACTTATGTGGCGGCCGGTGCGTGACTTCAGGTTCGACTCCACACAGACGTTTGATCCCAACACAGGCAAGTTCTACAGTGTAAACAACCTGTTCAGGTTTCGCGGCCCACACAATATGGCGCTTGATCTGCTCACAAATATCGACCCGCAGGAGCCTGGTATACGCCGCAAGTTTACACAGATAAATACGCAGTTTACGCTTCCCTTTAACGAGGAATGGCGGGTGCTGGGCCTTTTTAGGTACAGCGGGCTGACGAACACCTTCGACAGTGAGAACTTGCAACTGGTACGTACCTGGGACTGTATTACGGCATCTCTAACTTATTCACGTACGGTAGGTGGATTTCGGCCAGACCAATCGATCTTTTTTACCATTACGCTCAATGCGTTTCCGTTTTCCAGGGCGTTCGCGGGCGGGCCGTTCGGACAGTCGATGGGGACAGGCATAGGCAGTGTCTACTGAGAAACGAAGGCTATTTCGTCTTCGGTGTTGATGTCGTGCAGTGTTGCGTAGTGCCCGCCGCGCCGAAGCAGCTCCTCGTGGGTTCCCGACTCTGCGAGCTCACCATCGGCGAGTACTGCAATGCAGTCTGCGTTCTTGATAGTAGAAAGCCTGTGGGCAATTACTAGCGTTGTTCGTCCCGACATGAGGCGCTCAAGTGCCTCACGCACAAGCGCCTCGCTACGGGTATCCAGTGCGGAGGTTGCTTCATCCAGTACCAGGATGCTTGGGTCTTTAAGCACTGCGCGAGCGATGGCGACTCGTTGGCGCTGCCCGCCAGAAAGGGTGATGCCGCGTTCGCCAATGAGCGTATCGTAGCGCTGTCGCAGTTGTCGCGCAAACTCGTGAACGTTCGCAGCTGCTGCGGCGGCCTCAATTTCTTCCGGTGTTGCATCAAGCCTGCCAAACCGGATGTTGTCGCGCAGCGTAGCGCTGAACAATACCGGCTCCTGCGGGACGATGCCGATATGCTCGCGCAGATCCTCACGCCGTATGGTACGAATATCCACGTTGTCAACCACTATGGCGCCTGCCTGAGGTTCATAGAAACGGTAAAGTAAGGATGCCACGGTTGTTTTGCCAGAGCCCGATGGGCCAACGAGCGCCGTAACTTTACCCGGCAGCAGTGTGATTGTGAGGCACGTGAGTACTGGCACATCTGGCTGATATGCGAACGAGACGTTCCTGAATTCAATGGCTCCGGGACCATGTGGAAAGGGTACCGCTCCGGTGTTGTCGGAGATTTCAGCGGTCTCATCCAGGATCGCGAAAATACGCTCCGAGGCGCCCAATGATCGCTGCAGGCGAGTGAACTGCATCGCGAGGGAGCTCATGGGGGTGCTGATTATGGCTACTGTAACGAGGAATGCTAGCAGCGAGCCAGATGTAATCTGTCCTGCAAGCACTTCGCTGCCACCGTACCATACTACAACGAGCAGTACGAGTGTTGAGCCGGCGCTGCCCACAGCACCAAACGAGCCCTCAATTCGCGCGGCGCGCATGAGCAGGGTGAAAACGGTCCCTAGTGCGGTGTCCGCCTGCCCCACCTGGTATTCTTCACGAGTAAATGACTTGATCAGTCTTACATTAGAAAGTGCTTCAGTCATGCCTCCCATTGCCGCAGCTAGCGCATCATTGCCGGCACGTGTAAGCTTCCGTAGCCTTCCACCAAAGAAGACGAAGAAGCTTATAAGCGCGATGATAAGGCCCACCGAGATTGCTGTGAGGCGCCAGTCTAGCGCTATTGCCAGGCCTACGCCGCCCACGAGTGTAACGATATTACCAGCTAGGCGCACAACGTCATCGGTAAGCGTCTGCTGAACCTGCGTAACGTCATTAGCGAGGTAAGTGGTGAGGTCTCCGGACCTTCTGGTGTCGAAATAGGCTACAGGAAGCCGTAGCATATGGGCGTAGACATCCTTGCGGAGGCGCCACACTACACGGTTGCCAGCGGCTGCTACCAGGAGGAACTGTATGTACATTAGCAACCCGGAGGTAACCAGCAGGAGCACCATGAACATGGCGTAGTGGTTGAGGACGGTTAAACTGTGGGCAACGCTCACTGCATTGGTGGCTGCCCGCGCGAGCAGCGGAAACATGAGAGTGATGCCGGTATCTATAAGAATAAGTACACCTGCTGCCAACAAGAGGCGCTTGTGGGGCATTGCCAGACTAAAGAGGCGGCGCAGTGTTGGAAGAGAGATACGGCCCTTGGCATCTGGCGCACCGGGTGGTGGAAGTTGACTCATACCTGATTTACGTGCTGAAGCGGTGCATGGTTTCGGGCAGATGCCGCTGTGCACGTACCCCGTTGGTCCCGAACACCGTTGAGCCCGCGGCGATCGAGTGTTCTAGGTCTGCCGGTGTATCACCAGTACATTTACGGAGATTGGGTCGAGGTGCAGAGTGAACTGTTTACCCAAGCCCGTGATTACGTGTGTGACTGGTACTATATGGCGAGGATCGGTCATCGTGTTTGTGGAGGTTCGGTTCCTTGCGGTGAGCTCTATAAGGCTGCCCCTGCTATCCATTTTACCGGCATCTTCCAGTGACACATTTACAGTACGGTGATTCCTTGCACTGTTTACCAGCTTGATATAGATGGTGCCCGTTCTCGTGTTTCGTGTAACGCTGCAGAAGAGGTCATGGGCCTTGCCAAGGGTGAAGCGCGGCACAACATTACCCAGGTTGCTGCTATACATGACCTGCACCCAATAGGACGGTGAACCATACGTTTGGAGGCCGTTGTATCCAATGAGGTTGGTGCGCATTTGCGAAGGACCGTTATGGATTAGGACGTGCAGAGGTGCATAGGCATTCATGATAACAATGTCAGAGTTGCGCTCCATGCCTGTCATCCATGCCGCGTCGCCCAGTGCAGCGTTCATATCTGGCGTGGGATTGCCTTCGCGCGATGCCCACTCGCCTACGAATATCTTTGGCCCTTTCCGACTGTAGGTGTCGTACCGGTGAGCTGCATGCTCAAATGCGATTGGCGGCATATAGTAGTGCTCGTCGATTACATCGGGTACTACGGATTTCACCGGCATGGTAGCGATGAGCTGCAGGTGCGGGTATACCGCCTTGATGGCATGGTAGAATTGGGCAAAGCGGCCGTCATAGCTGTGGGACCTATCGAAAAAGTCCTCGTTGCCAATCTCTACGTACTTTAGTGGGAACGGTGCATGGTGGCCATCCTTGGCACGTACAGAGCCCCATTTGCTGGTGATAGGCCCGGTTACGTACTGTATCTCCTCTAGCGCTGACTTTACGAAGCGCTGCAGTTTGTGCCCTGCAGGTATGCACTGGCCACGCAGTGAATAACCTGCGAAGACGCCAAGCACGGGCTGCATGTGCAGATCCTGGCACCACTCCAGCATTTCCAGCAAACCGAAGCCATCTGATGACCGGTAGCCCCATGGGCCCTGGTGCCCCGGTCGGTCCTGCAGCGGTCCCAGTGTCTTCTTCCAGTTGAAGCGTTCCTTTATGGTGTTACCCTCAAGGTAGTTGCCGCCTGG
>JAJZFK010000293.1 GCA_021805405.1 bacterium | reverse complement strand
GAGGTCATGACGGTCTGCTACAAGAAACTGATACATCGAGAAAAAGTACGCCGCCGACGCACCCAGCGCAATAAGAGTATCCATCGTTGCGCCGCCGCCTGCCTTTGCGGCTGCCCATGCTCCGGTGAAGAACTGCCGGCCGAACCCGAAGACCACAACGAAAGTAGCAATTGCTATGACCGTGTTTGCCCAAATCGGTCGCACATGCCATGCCATGGATACTACGAGGATTGGTACCGCAAGCAGAGCGGAGCCTGCCAGGTTAAAGAGCGGTGACCTATTAGGGAGCTCCTCACCGCCTTCCTGAGATTCGTCTTCATGGACTACAGACGCACCGTAACCGGCTTTCACAATGGCATTTATAAGCGATTCTGTACCTAGCATTGCAGGATCATATCGCACGGTTGCCTGGCCGGTTGCCAGGTTAACCGATGCATCCGATACACCCTCTACCTTTTTCAATGACCGCTCGATACGTCCAACACAGGAAGCACAGTGCATACCCTCGACATTCAGGTCACTGCGCGCAGGAGCAACCACGGTTTCTGTACTCACTTCACACCACCTTAATTCATCTCCGCGATGGCACATACATCAGGCAACAACCTTTGCGTCATAGCCCTCTTCGGTAACCGCCTCAATCAACTGATCAATCTTCACAGTCTCAAGATTGGCTAGCACAACTGCACTGCCGGAAGCGAGGTCAACCTTCGCAGATGTTACACCCTCCACACCCAACAGTGCCCGCGTAACATGGCCCACGCACATTTCGCAGCTCATGCCGCCAACCTGCAAGTTAACTGTTGTCAAAGTGCTCTCCCTATTTCAGAAAATTTTTCAATACGTTACGCACTTCCGTAATAAGCTCATCCTGCGATTGCACTTTCGCGTCGTCGTGAGCGGTAGCAGTCGGCTGACCAATTGCACACGTTTGAAGGTGACCACAAAGCAGCTCTACTCCCGCCGCATCAAGTGCGGAACGTACCGCCGCTATCTGGTTAAGGATATCTACGCAGTACCTGCCGTCGGCGACCATCTTCTGGATGCCAGTAACCTGCCCGGCGATGCGCGCGAGCCTGGCTTCAATTGTACCGCTAGCACGTGCAGTCATTTACTATACCTCCCGGGGGTATCCTGTAGTTTCAGTCTACCTTCAAAATGAAGATGCACAATGCTGCCATACGCGTTTCTATAACAGGGCGCGAATTGCATGCTTGGTAGGGCATGCACCATAACGACCTATTTTATATTGTCAAACATTGGTGGTGGGTTAACGTACGTTACGGTAAGTGCACCCAGAACGTGCGCAGGTGTTACTGTCGCAATATAAATCGCGCTAATCGGGCCGTAGAGGTTAGAGGTGCGGTGGGGGCGTCAATAAGCGGGTACACCAGGTGCCTCAACACAGCAGCAAACAACCTGAGGTAATGAAGCCACGGTGGACAATGGCAACCGTACAACAACAGATGCTGGATGAATCTCTGTTTTATAGGCAGTAAACGGCGATCAACAGACCGGCTATACTCCATCGCGAGAAGACGGCGAGATCTGATAATTTTACCGGGAAATCTTAAGCGCGGATTGACACTATAGTAGTGCCTTGAGGCGCTCGTAATCTTCAATAGTGTTGGCGCTATCAAAACAACGCCCATCGGGATCCAGTCGCCTCAGTACACCCTCACCAACGCGTCGAGTATTAAGCACCTCAAGGGCACCCCGTGCAGAACTGCCGCCATCTTCAAGGTATTTCATCAGCTTGTGCCTCGCAGCCTGAGAATAGACTCCACATAGAGGCTCCGGCATTCCGTTTCGCTCTGGTACAACAGCGTCCAGCGGGGATTCGGCTGCACGCATAAGTAGGGCCAACACGTTGGGGTTAAGAAAGGGCATATCGCAGGCGACAACATAGTGGTAACCCTCTCCTACCGCGTTTAGGCCCGTTAGCAAGCCGCCTACCGGGCCAATTCCGGGATAGAGGTCCGTAATCAGTCTTCCACATGCAAGTTTATACCTGTCGGTACTATCCGAAACGACCAGGACATCTGGAGTAAGCTTCAGAAGAGCACTGATGGTTCTCTCCAGAATTGTCATACCTCCAAACTCAAGCAGCGCTTTATCGCAACCCATTCTAGAGCTCTTGCCGCCAGCAAGAACGATTGCACCTACGCCAGTTTCAGCCATTACTTCTTCTCCCCGCCGTAACGATCAATACATATTATCGTTCAGAACTCCACAAAGTTTCCCGGCAAATTTAATGGTACTTCCAACAAACGTGCAGGAAACTTCCACATGCGTATTGTATCCTGATATAGCGTAAGCAACGAAACCAGCAGGAGGACTAAATTGCCAGAAGGCACGATCAATGTTACCGTTTGGGGTGAGAATGTCCATGACAGAACCAATGAGGAAGTTAAATCAATTTATCCGGATGGTATGCACAGTACCATCGCGGCATCCATTCGCAAACACCTGGGTGACGCGGTATCCGTTCGCACGGCAACTCTTGAGCAGCCGGAACACGGCCTTACCCAGGACGTGCTTGGCAGTACCGATGTTCTAACCTGGTGGGGGCATATGGCGCACGGCAAGGTTGAGGATGAAATCGTAACACGCGTTCACCAGCGAGTTTTGGAGGGTATGGGGCTCGTTGTGCTCCATTCCGGCCATCTCTCCAAGATATTTACGCGTTTAATGGGCACCACGTGTGCACTGCGGTGGCGCGATGACGACAGTGAGACAGTGTTCACGGTGAATCCCGGCCATCCTATTGCACGTGGCGTACCTGCGGCGTTCAGTATACCGCAGCAGGAGATGTATGGCGAGTACTTTGATATTCCGCAGCCCGATGAGCTGGTGTTTATTAGTTCGTTTAAGGGAGGCGAGGTTTTCCGTAGTGGATGCTGCTTTACGCGCGGTCAGGGCAGGATTTTCTATTTTAGCCCCGGTCACGAGACTTATCCTGTCTACCACCAGGCGGAGGTCCAGCAGGTTATTTCAAACGCCGTAGAATGGGTGTACCAGCCAGACAAGCACAGATATGCAACTACAAGCTGCATCAACTCACCACTGGGCTGGATGAACTCCTGACAGGAAGGTTTAGCCATGACATTTAGAGCCCTACTGGTTGGTGCGGGAGGTATGGGTAGAGCGTGGGGACGCAATCTCGTAAATAACAGCGATGTATCACTTGCCGGCTGGGTGGATATCCGCAAAGAAGCTGCTGCGTCCGCAGTGGAACAACTTGGTGTTAGTGACATCCACGTGGACGATGACTTTGCCAGAGCAATCTCCGTGGTTCGTCCAGATTTCGTGGTTGATGTAACTATACCCGAGTCTCATCACGACGTAACTCTCGCGGCTCTTGAGGCTGGAATCCCTGTGATTGGCGAAAAGCCGATGGCGCACAGCATGGAAGCCGCCCGCGCGATGGTGGCGGCTTCCGAGAAGGCAGGTAAGCTCTACATGGTGAGCCAAAGCCGCCGATACGACTCGCGGATAACCGCATACCGCAAACTCGTACAGGATGTGGCAGGAACTCCGGAGATCCTCAACTCCGACTTCTACATCGGAGCGCACTTTGGTGGTTTTCGCGATGAAATGGCGCACGTTCTCCTGCTGGACATGGCTATCCACACGTTTGATGCTGCCCGGTTAATCAGCGGACAAGATCCTGTTTCTGTTTACTGTGAAGAGTTCAATCCCTCGTGGAGCTGGTATAAAGGAGCGTCGAGTGCGATTGCTATGTTTGAGATGACCCAAAGGGTTCGATATACCTACCGTGGCAGCTGGTCGGCAGAAGGCGCAAATACCTCATGGGAAGCGGAATGGCGGGCCACAGGGCCACACGGTACTGCGATGTGGAATGGAAACGACGAGGTATGGGCCGATAAGATTGTGGAAACTGGTGGGTTTCACAGCAAGACTGAACGGATCGATGCAGCAATAGAGCCTGAAGCGGGAGGCATAGAAGGCTCGCTCCGTGACTTTATCAATGCCCTTACCACGGGCAAACTACCTATGGGGGAGTGCCACGATAACATTAAAAGCCTCGCAATGGTATTTGCGGCGATTGAGTCTGCAGAAACCGGTCAGCGGGTCAAGGTAGCCGTCTGAGGCTCAGCCCAGCCCGCCGCTGGAGGCAGAGGAGTGCTATCCTCTGCCTTCATCAACTCAGCAAACCTAGCCTGCACATCTGGCTCGCCGGTCTGCATTAACTTATGGGCGAGAAATATACTTTTAAATAGGCGCAAGTACCTTACCCTAAGCGCAAACTGCTCGGCAGCTGTCTCCTGCAGGTTATCCCCCTCGTGGCTCGCTCGTAATACAGCCTGTAATGCGGAATCATGGTAATTCTTCTCTATCCAAGCAACTGCTCTCGCCGTTGCAGACCTTCTTCGCGCATCATTCTTGCTCGTTAATCCTGGAAACCTGTGCCTCAGCATCTGGAACTCGTTAGACGCTAAGCCGTCAAATCTTTTAACAGTTTTCCGTACGCCAATAACTGGCATCGTGGGAGATTTAAGCGTGGTCATCATGTTGTAAAGTGCAGTGACGGGATGTTTGCCATGAAACCCAATCTTTCTCTCGAGGATATTTAAAGCAGCCAACTGGCCCGGTGTAGCCCATGACTTCACCAGTATTCGGGGCAACATAAATACATCGCTGTCTCTATCCGGTACAAAACGACGTAAAAACATGTCGGAGGTACACGTTGGGATATCTATGGTTGGATCGTTTGCAATGGTGTAGTCATACGCTTCCGCCATCGTAATCTTGCCGTCATGGCGGAAATCGGCACCGGTAACCTTCTGTCCTACGCGGTTTCTGCCGGTAAGCGCAGAGAAGAAGAAGGACGTAAAATCTGGATAGTATTTTTCGTCGATGGCAGCCGTACAACCAGCAGCCTCTGTGCTACTGGTTGAGGCGAAGAAGCCCGCTAAAGGTCGATCGGTAACCGGCGCACCTTCCTCTCCTCCCTTGAAGATAAGGTTGGCAAATCCTCCTGAAAAGCACTGAACCATAACGACGTAGACGGGTACATTGCGCGGAATGACTCTCAGGTCGGTGGCAAAGTCCGTTACACTCAGTGGCGGGCTTGGTCGCCACATGGCATATATGTTGTTGCTGTACTCTCTATTTGTTGGTCCACCGTGGCCTGTAAAATAGAGGAGCAGTGGTCCAGCTGCAGTCCCTGCTCGGTAATTGTCACCCAGTGCCTGTAACTTTGCCCGAAACACGCTCGAGGTCGCCGCACCGCTAACACCGCCCGGGAGCTGTGGCTTACGAAAGCTATCGGATGGCTCCATTACAACGTGGTCCTGAATAGTACTATAGAGCATGTTGGCCGCGTCATTCTGCGTCACCGCGGCTCTTGCAAGCACAGTAGGTGTGGTAAGGCTTCCATTAGCAAACAGTGTGGTGACATTCGCATTTGAAGGCATGAGATGGCTAAGATAGCGAATGTTACTTTCGATAGCTGCCTGATTCAGATTGGGTTCCGGCCCTCCGCCAACAAGTAGAACCTGTAGCGGACTAGTCGATGGTGCAGGCGATACTGCCTGCCCATACGCGCCTACGGTGAGCGC
Source organism: bacterium (assembly GCA_021805405.1). GTDB lineage: Bacteria > Armatimonadota > Chthonomonadetes > Chthonomonadales > Chthonomonadaceae > JAJZFK01. The sequence goes on along the minus strand of JAJZFK010000293.1, from coordinate 1,345 downwards.
GACACCTACGCCCAATGTCAAGACAGTGAGACCTCTCATTTTATCCCCTCATGCTGCGACTCATAATCTGCTGCAACCTCGGCCCCTAGTAATAGAATCACCATAGAGTAGTAAACCCACAGCACCAGGATCACCAGGCCGCTTAACGGACCGTATATGCTCTCAAACCCAGCGTATTTTGCAACAAAAAATGCAAAACCGAGTTTCGTCAGCTCCCACAGTACCGCAGCTGCAATAGCGCCACGAATTGCTGACCTGGCTGTAACCTCACAAGACGGTATTTCACTGTACAGCCAGGAAAACAGGAGAGTCGTTGTGAGAATGGGCAGGACGGCAAATGTAATCTGCGTTAAGGGAGCGATCTTTACCGAGAATAGACCAGATTGAACCTCATATGCTGCAATGGCCGTAAACGCAACATCACCGCCGAGCAGCGCCAGCGTAACTATTGCAGCAGCTACCGCCAATATTCTTCGTCGCCACCACTTGCGACTTTCCTTAACGCTCCACACCAGATTCATGGCGGGTTGCATCACCATGAAAGTCTGGTGAGCTCCGTATACTAGGCCCAAGCCGCCAACAATACCGGCCGCGCCTCGATAGTGGACGGCTCTTTCAAGTGTCTCTTTGAGGAAGACTGGCTGTATAGGCACAAAGTTACGGATAGTTGCAACCGCGTGGTCAACCACCTGGGCCTGATTACCTAGCAAGAACCCAAAGACTGCAATACCTACGGCAAGAAGAGGAACTATCGAGAGCAGTGCGCAATAGGAACAGGCACAGGCCATTACACTGCAGTGGTGTTGCGAAAACCGGTGTGCAATTCGTCTAACAAAACCGTAGAGGGCCCTGCAAAGGCTACTGGATGCCCCGCGTAATTTGCTGAGGATCATCTAGTCTCTCCTGCAATACACGCCTCAGGTCTGCAATGGCCATCCCCAGCGCCTGGCCCCGGTGGCTGAGTTTGTGCTTCTCTTCCGGCTGCAACTCTGCCATACAGCAGTCGAGCGAAGGTAGATAAAAAATGGGATCGTAGCCGAAGCCGTTAGTTCCTGCGCGCTTATGAGCAATGAGCCCTTCGCAACGTCCATCAAAATCCAGTATTGTCCCACCAGGCAGAGCCACGGCAACGGCGCACTGAAAACGGCAGGTTCTGGCCGCATCCGGTACGTCCCCCATCATTTCCAGTATGCGGGTCATCTTATCGGCAAACGAGGTTTGCTCACCTAGAAACCGATGTGATTTAACACCCGGAGCACCGTTTAAGGCATCGATCACAAGACCGCCGTCGTCGGCAATCGATGGCAGCCCAGAGAATTGCAGCGCTGCAATCGCCTTCAACCGT
>JAJZFK010000524.1 GCA_021805405.1 bacterium | reverse complement strand
AAAAACCTGTTCAATTTGCGCGTGCTAAACTTATGTTGCACATTTATGTGTTAATCACAACTTGGAGTTATCGATTACTATGACTGTGGCTTACCACATTAACCAGCCAATTTCCGGTGCGGACGCCGCAGACCTCTTTAACCGGTCAGGAATTCGGCGTCCAATTGACGATGTAGATAGGATTGACGCTATGTTCAAGAATGCAGATATCACTATTTCCGCCTGGGATGGTCAGCGACTGGTTGGCGTAGCACGTGCACTCACCGATTATCGGTACTGCTGTTACCTCTCAGATCTCGCGGTTGATCGCACCTGCCACAACCAGGGTATCGGTCGCGAACTTGTCTCAAAATTACGAGCGCTGCTCGGCCAGGAAGTCACGCTTATTCTACTCTCAGCACCCGGTGCTATGAACTACTATCCCAAAATCGGCTTTGAACCTGCAAATAATGCGTTCATCATTCATAGGGAGCAGTAGCCACAACGATTCTGCCCACTCACACCCATAATTACAGTACACCATTACGGGTTTCGTTGGCCGTGATGAATGGTTTAGATCGCAAGCGCACCGCTCACATGGCTAATTGGCCGCGCCAGTCACACGTGACAACATTCGAAGCCAAAGCGGTAGGCATATTTTAGTGACGGACGAATAGGAGTACCCTTAATGCCCGAAATCTCTCGCGATGTCTACAGTGTATGACTGCATCGTCCTGGCGATGAATTGCCTAATTGACCTAAAGTGCAGGGGTGGTTCGGTGCACTTAGGCACCCGGCTACCACTATCCCTATAGTTAATTACCTCATCCAGACCGGGTAAACGCTAGGCCTCCCGTAAACAACGTGCCACTGCCTGGACGTGACCCTATTGTTTATTATTTTATCATACATGCTATGGGCAGCAGATTGATATGGTGCAGATCTACTGCGAAACTGTAGAATTCGTATTAAGAAGTTGCCACTTCCGTAAAGGCTCCTAAAACATCTGGCAATCGTAGCAATACCGAGGTTCTTGGTAACATTACGCAATTAATGGTTTTTGTTACATGCCGCCCCGACAGAAGGTAGAAATAACCGAATCATCTATTGCGAATTGCCACCTTGCATGTTATAATTGATTTGCCTTTTGATGGTCATTTCACACTGAAGTACTGTCTGCCCTTCGACCCCTCCCGAGGGCTGGTTTGATGGCGTGAAATTGACTGGCAAACAGCGTGGGGAATCGTTGTAAAATCCTGTTTGGCGGCGGCGGCCCTCAATATCGCTGTCGCAGGAGACACTACGAAGCGAACGGTTGGCAAGTAAATATTTGCTTCGTGCGACAAACCGCGCTATGGGAAACGACGCTCTTCAAGAGATATTGAAGAGAATAGAAGAACTTGGGCGTGAAAATGCAGCATTGCGGGCAACTTCGCAGGCCGCATTACATATCCCAGACGCCACGGTCCCCTATCGTTTGATTTTTGAGGCATCGGTACTGCCCAGACTTCTTATTGATGCGGATACCGGAACTATTCTCGATGCAAACGATTCGGCGGCCACCTTTTATGGTGTAGACCGCGACGTGTTATTACGCACCCCAATCACCGATATCGATACGGATATCGGACAGTTGGTACCGCGAGGCTCACAATTCTCCATACCACGCCGACGAACCAAACACATCCTGCCCTGCGGAGATGTACGTTCGGTAGAAGTTACATCCAGTGCAGTGCGGCTTCCTGGCCGCACCCTGGTTCAGTGGGACGTTACAGAAACCAGTCAGGAGACTGTGTCACGTGGTGTCCAGCACCGAATTGACCAAAGTTACCGCCACATAGTAGAGACCGCGGCAGATCTAATATATAGAACAGATATTCGGGGATATTTTCTCCTGGCCAACCCGGCTTTCTTGCGCCACTTTGGCTGTTCCGCAGATGAACTTCGATCTTTTCACTACTCAGACCTGGTGAGAAGTGATTATCAGTACACGGTTCAAACCTTCTATATCAATCAGGCAATGCGCCGCCTTCCAAATACTTACCTGGAATTTCCTATTCGTTCACGCGATGGCCGTGAAACGTGGGTAGGACAGAATGTACAGTTACTACGCGAGGGGCGCCACGTGCTCGGTTTTCAGGGGGTAGCGCGCGATATCAGCGAGCGTAAGCGCCTGGAACAGCCTCTGGCCGACCATATTGCCTATATGCACCGTCGAAACCAGAAACTAACACGGCGACTGCGAAGGCTCCGCTCTGCGAACACAACGCTGGAAGATCTTGCACTTACCGATCACCTTACGGGCCTGTTTAATCACAGAGCATTTCAGGAGGAGCTCGAACACGCGTTTCAGTATGCAGTTGGCCAGAACGTGCCGTTGTCGCTATTGTTAATTGACCTGGACGGATTTAAGCAGGTGAACGATACCCGTGGACACCAGGCAGGAGACGGCATTTTGCAGGCAGTTGGTGCGCTTCTTAACGAAAGGGTGCGGGGTAGTGACGTTGTTGCAAGATATGGTGGTGAAGAGTTTGCAGTAATTCTTCCCGGTACCGATCAGGCTGGCGCTCTTGCGCAAGCCGAGCGGTTTCGTCGCATGATAGAATCGACATTTGACGGCGACCACATTACCGCAAGTTTCGGTGCTTCATCTATTGAATACGATGTCACCGACCGGCGAATGCTTGTTCGCCAGGCCGACGCAGCTCTTTACGCCGCTAAAAAATCCGGCAGAAACTGCGTCCGCCACTATGGTCTTCTAGACCCTCAGCTACGGAGCGGAATGTTTGCGGTGGTATCGTTGCAGCCAGCTGCGGAAGGCCGGGCGGAGTACCCTGAAAATTCCTGAAATTATGGCACCTTAGAGAGCCGGCATACCCTCTTTCTTCCGAACCCCGCGTGAAACCACGTGCGAAACAAGCGCATATGTGCCGTCGTCGTCTTTTTCAAGCTTTACGTCTACAGCTTGTTCGTCTATTATGAGATATTTTTTGACTACCTCTACAATTTCAAGCCGTACAAGCTCTAACACGGACGCAGGTATTGCCGACCTGTCCTCAATAACAACACCAAGCAGGCGCTCTTTGGCACATGCACGGGGTGTAGGGCCGGATCTTCCTAGCAATCGGTTAAACCAGGTATTAGACATGGTCGCTGTTCTCCGTTTTATGAACGATCAATTTCATTTAATTGTTTGAATTCCGGGTATCGGCTGCTTCAATACCCTTCTACTAGTTCCAGCATCATGTTATGGTTTAGGTTATAAAGGCCATTTAACCGCCTGAATACCAATGGCATTAGAATATCATAACACAATATTACTTGGATGTGAAAAGCTTTTTTATCCGACCGAACAGGCTATCTCGCTCGCCTAGATCGAGAAATGGCACCTGCTCGCCTAGCAGTCTTCGCGCCACGTTTCTATAAGCCTGCCCTGCAATGCTCTCCTTCAGGAGCGCGACTGGCTCCCCACGATTGGTAGACGTAATGATAGTATTATCATCTGGCACCACGCCCAAAAGCTTCACGGAGTTGCCGAGAACCTCTTGAACGTCACCCACCGAGAGCATATCTTGACTCTCAACCATCTTAATTCGCAGTCTGTTCACAATAAGCATAGGGTCTCTAAGGCCTTCTGCCTCCAGCAAACCAATAATCCTATCGGCATCTCTTACAGATGCCATCTCTGGATTTGTCACTACAATCGCTTCTGTAGCTCCTGCTGTTGCATTTTTGAAACCCTGCTCAATGCCCGCAGGGCAATCAATTAGAATGAACGTGAAGCCTTCTGCCTTCAAATCTTCCACTACCTGTTTCATCTGTGTGGCACTTACTGCGCTTTTGTCACGAGTTTGTGCAGCGGGAAGCATCGCGAGATTCTGCATGCGCTTGTCGCGAATGAGCGCCTGCTTTAGCCTAGCCCTACCTTCGACTACATCAATAACATCGTAAACAATCCTGTTTTCAAGGCCAAGCGCAAGGTCAAGATTGCGCAGGCCTATATCGGCGTCCATCAAGGCAACCTTTTCACCTTGTGCGGCCAGCGCCATCCCTACGTTGGCCGTGGTTGTGGTCTTTCCCACTCCGCCCTTACCCGAGGTAATGACAATAACGCGTACGTCATCCGACATAGTTTTAACGAGCTCCCTCCAGTTAATCAAAACCCTTGCTGCCTAGGCCGGAAATACCTGTATGGCACCATTTTCAATGCGTGCTACTTCTGGACGACGTGCATCCTTCTCATTGTTCTCTGGTGCGCGAGCAATCTGCGAGGCAATGCGCAGTTGTTGCGGGCGCATGCTTCCCGCTACAATGCGAGAATTCTCATCACCCTGGCAGCCTGCATGAGCCAAGCCGCGCAAAGTGCCAAACACCATGATATCACCCGTAGCGATGATTTCCGCGCCACTGTTTACGTCGCCACTTATAACGATATGACCGCCGTGAACGACACGCTGGCCGGACCGTACAGTGGATGTTACATAGAGCGCATTGCTGCCTGATAGAGGCGTAGCAGCAACTGCCGTATCAACCTTAGAACCAGGGGGAAGCATATAGTTGGTTATGCCCAGTTCTTTTGCGGCCGCCTGCGCAGATCGATCCGTACAGACAAGAGAAATTAGCTGCAGACCGAACTGGGCAAGAAGCAGATCTTGCATCGCAAGGATCTCGTCCGCGCTAATTGCCCGATTAGCAATGTCTACAGTTACTATTGCGCCGCGGCCCACATACGTGGCCTTGTGAGCTTCCAGACATCCTGAAATATGCGATCGTGCCTCTTCCCAACTTCCGTCTACAGGCACGGTGAGCAACAGCTCCATTAAGAGTCCATTATGCCAGGGTGTTAATTCTACCTGATTCAATTCATATCCTCCCACTTACTCCCACAACGCAAAGCATACCGCCGCGCGTACGAACGGTTTCATAACGCATCCTCGCCACCTGGCTCAAGCGTAGCCGGCGCGGTAGAACCATTGGCAACAAGCGCGAGAAACTCGTCTTCGGTGAGTACTGCTACACCAAGCTCCTGCGCTTTTTCCAGTTTGCTGCCAGCGGCATCTCCCGCAACTAAGTAGCTGGTCGAGCGGCTCACGCTGCTCGAGGCACGACCGCCCATTGTGCGTACCATGTATTCGGCCTGCTCCCGCTTTAACTTGGTAAGGGTACCCGTAAATACAAACGATTTGCCCGCAAGGTTAGAGGAAACCAGAGCAGATGCGCTCTCCTTGGGCCGAACGCCTGCTTCTAAAAGCTTTTGGAGTAACTCCTGGTGCCGCGCGTCGGCAAACCACGCGGCTACAGAATCCGCCATGGTCTGGCCAATTTCATGTATTTCAGCGATCTCTTTGGCCGATGCAGTGCGCAAGTTATCTAGTGTACCAAAATGTGCGGCGAGTATGGAGGCCGAGCGCTCACCAATGTGCCGAATGGAGAGTGCAAATATTAATTTCTCCAGCGGCCTGGTTTTACTCGCCTGGATATTCTGCAAAAGGCGAGTCGCAAGTTTATCACCCATGCGGTCCAGTGCAGCCAGCTTCTCAGCGGTCAGGCCGTATATGTCGGCAGCGTCTCGCACTATGCCGGTGGAAAGCAGCTGCTCAATGTGACGGGTACCCAGCCCCTCGATATCCATTGCACCGCGCGACACAAAATGCTCTAATACCTGTTGCTGGCGAGCGGGGCATGCTTGATTGGGGCACCTTGTCACCGCCTCACCTGGCACGCGTACAACAGGAGACCCACAAATGGGGCAGCTGGCAGGCATTTCAAACTCTCGCTCACCACCGAGGCGCTCTGCGATAACCACCTCCACTACCTCGGGAATTACCTCACCCGCTCGCTGTACAACTACGACATCACCCACTCGCACATCCTTGCGACGTATTTCGTCTTCATTGTGAAGAGTAGCGCGCGAAACTACGACACCTGCCACAGCAACAGGAGCAAGGATTGCAACTGGCGTAAGCGCTCCTGTACGGCCCACCTGCACATCTATCCGCTCAACTCGTGTGCGCACCTGCAGAGCTGGGTATTTGTAGGCAATGGCCCAACGTGGTGCCCTGCTTACCTGGCCAAGTTCACGCTGCAATGCAAATGAGTCCACCTTTATTACGACGCCATCAATGTCATAGTCCAGATCTTCCTTGCGTGTTTCCCACTCCTGCACAAACAGAGAGACCTCTGCTAACCCCTTGCATTTTCTAACATGCGGGTTGGTTGGCATACCCCAGTCGGCATATTGTGCTAAAAGCTCACTCTGGCTATTAACATCCCAGGGAGATACCTCACCAACTGTGTAGAACAGTGCGTTGAGATTCCGACGCGCAGTAACCGTTGGATCCTTCTGACGAAGCGACCCTGCAGCAGCGTTTCGGCAGTTGGCGAACGTCTTGCCAGCGCGTTCCTCGAGGGACTCGTTTATTCTGGCGAACTCCTGGTGCGACAGGAACACCTCACCGCGAATTTCAATCCTGGCAGGAAAGGCGTGTTGGCCATTCAGCGAATGTGGAATAGATTTAAGTGTAGCGACGTTGGCTGTAATGTCTTCACCAATGGTGCCATCACCCCGCGTTGCAGCGCGTTTAAATTCGCCATTTTCATAGAGAATGGACACACTGAGGCCGTCTATCTTTAGTTCACACACATAATCTATCATTTCAGCTGCACTTAGTCCCAATAGCCTAACAGTGCGCTGTTCCCAGGCAGCAAGATCCTCCACGGAGAAGGCATTATCGAGCGACAGCATCTGAACCCCATGGGTAACCGGTGCAAATGCGGGGCTTGCTGGAGCACCCACCTGCACCGTTGGCGAGTTATCACCAGCCAGTTCAGGGTGCTGTTTCTCAAGTTCGCGCAATTCCAGCACAAGCGCGTCATATTCGCTATCTGAAAGTAGAGGGGCGTCTTCAACATAATAGGCGTTGTTAGCACGTACAATTATCGCGCGTAGTTCAGCTATCC